>CAYYBO010000008.1:0-18827 GCA_964470125.1 uncultured Planctomycetaceae bacterium
CATCCTGGAATGACCGGGTCCCTTGTTTGATCTTGACGAGGACGCGCTTGCCCTTGGCCAGGTCCAGGCCATGCGGGGCCAGGACCTTGACACCTCCGTAGCTCACGTCCACGCACCAGACGGAGTGGTAGACATCGCCGTCGATGAGGACGCCGGGCAATTGCCGGGCGAACCGGCTGTATCGCCTTCGCTCGGCGCCCGCGGCGGCCGCGGCGATCGGTTGCTCGATAGCAGGATACAGCAGCTCGCGTATTAAACACGTGTCGAGGGATGCGATCATCGGAGGATATGCCGTCACGCCCGCATCGTTGGCTATGCTCGGTGGGTTCATGTCGCCTTCATCGACGTGCCAGTATGGGGCGATTGAGCACGAAAGCAGGCGGCGAGAGGAAGAGGGGTGATCGGCGAAGTAGTAATCGGACGTTGAACTTGGGGCGCCATGACCTGGCGTCAAATTGGTCGCCCAATGAGGAAGCCTGGGGGGTGCGGCAAACGCGGTCAACTGTGCTTTCGCCTGCCGAAACGGGTGAAAAGGCTGCGGCGCCGGCGAGGCCGACGAAAGGCAGCAGATTGAAGAGGAGCAGCGAGCGGCGTGTGTTGAACCGACCGCTGACGGCCCCACCGGCGTAGTAGTTGATTGCCTCGAGGCCGTCGCGATAGAAGCCGTAGAGGCCGATGAGCAGGATGGTGAGCGTGCTGCCGGCCAGAGCCCGGCTTCGCAAGGCCTTGACGTATTCAGGCACCAATGGAGACCACAGCTCGGTGCCGGCGGTGACGAGGAGGATGGTGGCCAGCAAGGCAATGGTCGAGGAGTTCAGGCCGAGCCAATCTCGCAGGCGAGTCATGTCGTGTGCGTCTCCGCGCTTCCAGGATTATAGAGGGCGGAAACGCGGAGGCAGGGCAATCGCAAGATCGCTAACAGAGCCGCGACCGTAAGGGAGCGGTTACGCCGGAATTGGGACGGCCGCTGAAATCGGACGGGAACCGCTTCCTTACGGTCGCGGCTCTGTTCATCGACGCCGACGACAACGCAATCTGGCGATCTTGCAATTGCCCTGAACGCGGACGTTCGTTGGAGGGTCGTGCGTCGACCAGTCCGACGCCGAGGCTTATACTAGCCGGTCGCGAAGCTGGCTTGAGGATGCGAGAATTGCGGATTGCGGATTGGGGATTGCAGATTGCGGAAGGGGACGCCTGTCCCGCTCGGGGCCGGCGGCCGCGGCGATTGCGCTGGCCGATCTTGCTCGCGATTGCTGTCCTGTGTGTTACCGTCACGCCGGCGGAGGCGTACATCGGACCAGGGGCCGGCTTCGCCATTGCCTCGTCGCTGTTCGTCATCCTGTGGACGATCCTGCTGGCCTTTCTAGCGCTGCTTACCTGGCCGATCCGCTGGGTGATCCGCTCGATCCGCGGCCGGCGGGCCTACGCCAAAAGCCGGGTGAACCGCGTCGTCGTGCTTGGTCTCGACGGGATGGAACCGACGCTGGCCGAGCAGTACATGGGCGAGGGGCGGCTGCCAAACCTCAGCAAACTCGCCAAACAAGGCACGTACAAACGGCTGGCCACGACGATCCCGGCGATGACGCCGGTGGCGTGGTCCACTTTCCTGACCGGCTGCAACCCGGGCAAGCACAACGTCTTCGACTTCCTGAGCGTGGATCGGCGGAACTACCTGCCGATTCTGTCCAGCGTACACATCGGCGAGCCGTCGCGAACGGTACGCCTGGGCAAGTACGTCATTCCGCTGGGCAAACCGGACATTCGACTGCTGCGCAAGGGCAAGCCATTCTGGAAGACGCTCGGCGAGCATGGCATCTTCAGCACGATCGTCCGGATGCCCATCACGTTTCCGCCGGAGCGATTTCGCGGCGTGTCGCTGAGCGCGATGTGTGTGCCCGATCTCCGCGGGACGCAGGGGACGTTCAGCTATTACACGACGCGCTCGAAAGAGGAGAGCATCTATACCGGTGGGGAGCAGATTCGGGTGAAGCGGGAGAACGGCGTTATCCGCTCGCATCTGGTCGGGCCGACGAACCCCCTGCGGGCCGACAACGTGGTGATGCAGGCGCCGTTCACCGTCAAGCTGAACGGGAAGGCGGACTCGGCCGAGTTGTCGGTCTGCGGCGAGAAGCACGCGTTAACGCGAGGGGAGTACACGCCCTGGGTGAAGCTCTACTTCAAGGCGGCGCCCGGAGTGAAAGTGCGGGCGATCTGTCAGTTTCTGCTGTTGGAGACTGAGCCGGAATTCGCCTTGTACGTCACCCCGTTGCAGCTTGACCCCGAGAAGCCGGCGATGCCGATCTCGCACCCGGCCGTCTTTTCGACCTACCTGGCCAAGTCGCAGGGCTCGTTCGCGACGATGGGACTCGCCGAGGACACCTGGGCGCACAACGAGCGAATCCTCCAGGACCCGCACTTCCTGCATCAGTGCGTGGAGGCGGACGCCGAGCGAGAGGTCATGTTCTTCGACGCCCTGGCCAAGACGCGGCGGGGCTTCGTGGCGTGCGTCTTTGACGGGACCGACCGTGTGCAGCACATGTTCTGGCGCTACGTGGACCCGAAGCACCCGGCCAGGGAGGGGTTTGGAGACAAGCGGCTGACCGACGCCATCGGCGAACACTTCGAGCTGATGGACAAGCTGGTGGGGCGGACGATGGAGCAGTGCGAGCAAGACGGCACGCTGCTGTTCGTCATCAGCGACCACGGCTGCAAGTCGTTCCGACGGGGGGTGGACCTGAACCGGTGGCTGGTGGACAACGGCTACATGACGCTGAAGGAGCCGCCGAAGGGGCGCAAGTATTTGGCGACGGTTGACTGGTCTGGGACGCGGGCGTACGCCCTCGGATTGACCGGCATCTACCTGAACATCGCCGGGCGCGAGCGGCAGGGCATTGTGAAGGATGGAGCGGAAGCGCAAGCGCTTCGGGGTGAAATCTGCGGGAAGCTGCGGGGCTTGGTCGACCCGCGGGACAGGGCGACGGCGATCAACGAATGCTGGAACGCCTGGGAATGCTACAAGGGGCCGTACAGGGAGAACGCCCCGGATGTGATCGTGGGCTACAACGAGGGGTATCGGGTATCGTGGGAGGCGGCCGTCGGCGACGTGACCGATGAGGTCTTCGCGGACAACAAGAAGGCGTGGAGCGGGGATCATTGCATTGACCCCCGGTTGGCGCCGGGGGTGATGTTCTGCAACCGCAAGGTGAATGCCGAATCGCCGGAGATCGTCGATTTTGCGCCGACGATCCTGGAGTTGTTCGGCGTGCAGCCGCCGGAGAACATGGACGGCAAGGCGATGGAAGTCGTTTTGGCGGCGAAGAAGGGGGACGCGGCATGAAAGGACGCGACGAGCGCCTCTGTTGTTGCCAAACAAGAGCTCCCGGTTCTGGTCGCCCAACAAGAGCCCCCGGCCTTGGCCGGCGGGCCGCTTCCGACGGATTGGGGGTTAGGAATCGCGGATTTCGGATTTCGGATTTCGGATTTCGGATTGCCCGTATTCCCTTGCCGGCGCTTCAGGCTGGTTGGATCGTTGCCGTACTCATGCTGAGCATGGCTTTGCTCGGCGGCTGCGGAAAGGAGTCTGACAAGGGCAAGGCCGGCGGGAAGAAGGTGCTGGTTATCGGCGCGGACGGGATGGATCCCGTGCGGGTGGAGCGAATGATCTCCGAGGGTCGCCTGCCCAACCTCGCTCGCCTGCGAGAAGAAGGCGGATTTCGTCCGCTGACCACGAGCATCCCGCCGCAGAGCCCCGTGGCCTGGTCGAACTTCATCACCGGGGCGGGTCCCGGCGTACACGGCATCTACGATTTCATCCATCGCGACCCGAAGAAGCCGACCGAACCGTACTGGTCCGGCAACATGCTGGTGACGGTGTCGGAGAAGGAGCCTTGGCCGCTTCCCTGGCCGATGCGGGGCTACCAGATTCCGCGAGGCGAAATCAAGAACGAGCTTCGGCGGCGCGGCCTGCCTTTCTGGGAACATCTGGATGCCCACGGCATTCCGGTCTACCTGTACCGCATCCCGGCGAACTACCCGCCCACCGAGCCCGTGGCGGGAAACGCCCGGAGCCTGTCGGACATGGGCGTGCCGGACGCGCTCGGCAACCAGGGCACGTATCAACACTATTCGAGCATGCGCCGGCGCGAGTCCAAGGGCGGGGAAGGCTACAAGCTGCGGTTGCGGCAGGACTATAAGACGGGCGCATACGTCGGCAAGCTGTGGGGCCCTCCCAACGAGTACAAAGTGAAGACGCCCGAGCTGTCGGTCGAGTTCAGCGTGTATCCCGATCCGGAGAACGACGTCGTCAAGATCGTTTACGTGAACGAGGGTGTTTTCGGCGACCAGACCGTCGAGGTCCTGCTCAACGAGGGGGAGTGGAGCGATTGGCAGCGGGTCGAGTTTCTCAAGACGCCGTTGGGGCCGCCGTTCCGGACGATGGTCCGGTTCCTGTTGCAGCAGGTTCGGCCGGAGCTGCGAGTGTTTACCAGTCCGTTGAACTTCATCCCGACGGAGCCGGAGATCGCCTTCAGCGAGCCGGCGGACTTCTGCAAGGCGATCGGCGAATCGATCGGGATGTTCTTCACCCAGGGATTCGCCGAGCAGTTCAATGCCCTCAAGCACGGGATATTCACCGACGAGGAATACCGCATCCAGTCCTGGTACGTGCTGGGCGAGCGGCTGAAGATACTCGACTACGCCCTGGACCACTTTCAAGAGGGGCTGCTGTTCTTCTACTTCTCGAGTTCGGACTTGCAGGCCCACATGTTCTGGTGGGAATCGGAGGGCAAGCACCCGGTCCGCACGCCGGACGCGGCGAAGAAGTACAACGCGGTGGTTGACGACGTCTACGAGAAGATCGATGAGGCGGTCGGGCACTGCCGGCAGCGGTTGGGAGAGGATACTACGGTCATCGTCTTGTCGGATCACGGCTTTTGCGAGTTTGGGCGTGGCGTGGCGGTGAACACATGGCTGCGGGATGAGGGCTACCTCGTCGCCGAGAGGGGCGTCCTGGTGGATACTGACTGGTCCGAGACCAGGGCCTATAGCCTCGGCGTCGGCGGGAGCATCTATCTCAATCTTCGCGGGCGGGAGAAGGACGGCATCGTCGATCCCGGCGATCGTGACGCATTGCTGCGGGAGATCAGCGACAAGCTGATGAAATTGGTTGACCCCGAGAACGGGCGGCCGGTCTTTCATCGCATTTACCGCTCGGACGAGTGTTATGCCGGGCCGGAAGCCGATAACGCCCCAGACTTGATACTTGGGTATCAGCGCAACTATCGGGCGAGTTGGCAGACCTGCCTCGGCGATTTCGACAAGACGGTGATCGTAGATAACGATAACGCCTGGAGCGCGGACCACTGCATCGCCCATGATCTTGTTCCGGGTATTCTGTTCACCAATCGGAAGATCACGGTGGAAGAGCCGGCGCTGGTTGACATGGGGCCGTCGCTCCTCAGTATGTTCGGTGTTGCCAAGCCGGAGTACATGACCGGCAAGAATGTGCTGGAGCTGCCCGCCGGCGAACGCCCGTAGCGTCGGCCTCCCGTCTGCCCTCTACGTCGCGGAGCAACGCTAAGGGTGGCTGATGGAGATTTGTGGATTGCGGATTGGACAGAGACATAGCGTCGCGGGACGCTTGCGGACCGCGAGGAGTTGAAGGCTTGCAGATGAGGAGAATGCCGTGTTGGGCGGAAGCGTGAAGCTGGACAAGAACCTGTTGGAGCGAGTGAAGAAGTACGCCAAGGCGGCGGGCTACAGCAGCGTCGAGGAATTCATCACCCACGCCTTGGAGAAGGAACTGGCCAAGCTGGACGAGGCCAAGGGCGAGGGCAGCGAGACCGACCCGGCGGTGCTGGAGCGCCTGCGCGGGTTGGGGTATATCGAGTGAACGCCCAATTGCGAATGACCGATTGCAGAATCTCGCTCTTCGCAACGAGGCTCAGGGACGGCCTGCCGTCGGCCCCGAATGAAGGCATGCCCGGGTCTGTTGAATGGATGTTCTGACGAAGGCAATGAGCTGGCTGGGCGATCTTGCTTTCGCCTTGCTATCGATCTTTTCTCCGGTGGTGGCGTTGTGGATCATCTCCGCCATTACCGGCGTGGTGATGCTGCTCATCTGGCGTTACACGTCGAACCAGGACGCGATCGGCGACGTCCGGCGGAGAATCTCGGCGAACCTTCTCGCCACACGGCTGTTCAAGGACGATTTGTCGGTCACCTTTCGCGCCCAACGGCAGATACTCTGGCAGGCCGTTCGACTTCTCGGGCACTCGGTCCGGCCGATGATCATCATGCTCATCCCGTTTGTGCTGATCATGGTTCAGATCGGGCTACGTTATGAGCATCGTCCGCTGCCGACGGGTCAGAAGGCGCGGGTGAAGGTGACGCTCAAGCCCGGCGCCGATTGGAGGGGTATCGGCGATCAAATCAGCCTGCCGGAGGGCTGCGCGCGAGACGCGAACGATCCCTGCCGGGTGGAGAGCCTGCGGACGGTGGATTGGCGGATTACGCCGAGCCAGGCGGGGGAGCACAGTCTGGTGTTCGGGAGCGGCGGTGACAAGGTCGAGATGCCGCTGGTTGCGGGGGAGGCCTTTGCCAGGCTGAGCCGCCTGCGGGGCGGAGGGATCATAGATCGCCTGCTCTATTCAGCCGAGCCGTCGATCCCCTCATCCTCCGTCTTTGCGTCGATAGAGGTGTACTACCCGGCGCGCTCCACGAAGATTTTCGGCTGGGACTTACACTGGCTGATCACGCTCTTGATCCTGTCGATCATCTTCGCCCTGATCTTCAAGCCGATTCTCAAGGTTAATATTTGATCGTAGAGGGTTCAGTGCACACGGCAAGTCGTCACCGCACCTGCAGCACGGTGTAGGCCGTGTTCCTTCCTTGGCGGACCTTCAAGCGAACGCCCTTGAACAAAGCTTCGTCGGTGAGCATCTCTCGCAGTTGGTCCGCCTCGCGGACCGGCTCGCCGTTGGCCGCAATGATGACCTGGCCCTTGGCCAGGCCGGCGAGATAGGCCTCGCCGGTTGGCTCGACGCTGCGGACCACGACCTGGCCCGCGGCTTGAGCGCTGGCGCGGGTGCCTTTTGCCGGGGGGAGGGTCGTCACGGTGAGGCCGACCTGCGGGAACTCGGTGCTCTTGCTGCTTTCCTCCAGC
Organism: uncultured Planctomycetaceae bacterium; assembly: GCA_964470125.1. Classification (GTDB taxonomy): domain Bacteria; phylum Planctomycetota; class Phycisphaerae; order UBA1845; family UTPLA1; genus DATKKX01. Next base: position 7,163 of record CAYYBO010000008.1, read on the forward strand.
GACGCAATGGGCTCGAGCGGCGCTTCGCCGGCATCCTCGTCGCTGTCGTCCCTGCTCCCGCGGCGGCTGAGGTAACGCTGGGTTACCGTCGTGGAGAAGCCCTCCGGCTGATCGCCGACAGTGATTCTTAGCGTGTCTGGATGGCCGTCGCGCCAGATGGCCATTTCTACCGCCGTGCCCGGGGCCATCCTGGCAATGAGGTCCTGAAGCTGCTGCCTTGTGCCGACGGGCTTACCGCTGACGGCGAGGATGATGTCTTCCTCCATCAAGCCGCCTTGCTCCGCGGGCGAGCCGGTCATGATGCCGTCAACGAATGCGCCGCCCGGTTCATCGAGTCCGTAGGCGTCGGCGAACTTCGGCTCCACCGGTCGGATGCTGACGCCGAGGTAGCCGCGGACAATCCTCTCGCCTTTGGTCAGAAATCCGGCCACGTGCGACACGGTATTTGAGGGAATAGCGAAGCCGACGCCTTGGTGTCCGCCGGAGTCGGTGGCAATCGCCACGCTGATTCCGATCACCTCGCCGCGTGTGTTGATGAGCGGTCCACCGGAGTTGCCGGGGTTGATCGGGGCGTCGGTCTGGATCCAGTTTTGATAGTCGATGTCCACCTGCACGTCGGTGCGGCCGAGGGCGCTGACGATCCCGTGTGAGACGCTGTGCGTCAGGCGAAAGGGGCTGCCGATGGCCAGCACGAGGTTGCCCACCTTGACGCGATCGGAGTCGCCCAACCGTACCGGGCGCAGGCGTTCGGCGTTGATCTTCAAGACGGCGAGGTCGGTCATTCGATCCACGCCCGTTACATCGGCACGGTACTTGCGGCCGTCGGCGAGAGTGACGCGGACGACCTCCGCCTGATCCACCAAGTGGTTGTTGGTAACGACGAAGCCTCTCTCGTCGATGATCACCCCGCTGCCGCTGCCGGCGACGGGCTGCAGTTGGAGATCCTGATCGGCGAAGAGCCTCTGCAATTCCTGGGCCAGTGCTTCCTGTGATCGTATCGCCTGGATGTGAACCACCGACGGCTTCACCTGGTCCACGATGGCGCTGAAGGCATCGGAGAGTCGGTCAAGCTCGGAAGCAGGCTGGGCGTCGGTGATGGCGCCGGGTCCTGCCGCTCCCACCGCATCGTCCGAACCCACCGCTCGGAGTGTGGGGGCCAGCCGCCCCGTGAGCAGGAGGAGAACCGCCAAGAATGCGGTGGTCAGCAGCCACGGCAATACTCGGTGTCCGCGAAGACGTTTTGTCATTTTCAACAACCCTTTGACACACGATGGACGCCCACGACCGCCTCCCTGATTGTAGGACCTGGCGCAAGGCGGGGCAGCGGTCCGCCGGTTGGTATCGGCTTGCGTCCTGTTGGCCAGTAGTTGAACCTGGGCAAACAGCATCGCCTTTGGGCCGGCGGTTCACTCGTGGTGAAGGCTCAAATAACCTCCGGACGGCCCGTGGCGATCTGCGCGGAGCGAACGTTCCGCGCGTCTATCGCCCGAGATGCTTGGAGCCCCGCGGACCGCGGACCTTCTTCCGCAGCACAAACGGCTTCTCTTTGATCAGGTGCCCCAGCGTCGTGGTCTGCAGAAAAGTGCGATAGGACTCCACGACCCGCTTCCAGCGATTGTGAACCGGACATGGATTCGAGCCGCCGCACTCGGGGTTTCCGAACGGGCAGGACATCTTCTGAGTTGCGTCGTCGAACGGAGAAAGGATATCTACAAGGTGCACCTTGGCCGGCTGCCGGCTGAGTCGAAACCCGCCGCCGATCCCGCGAGCGCTGACCAGGAGCCCGTTGCGGACCAGGTCGCGGAGGATCTTCTGGAGATACTTCAGGGGCACGTTTGTGTTTTCGGCGATATCCTTGGCAAGAACCGGTTCATCCTCGTCGTGGTGGGCGATGTAGGTCGCGGCGCGGAGGGCATATTCGCAGGTTTGTGATAACACTCGAAGAACTCCAACGGAACCAGGCGGGTTGCTCGATCACTTCGGATTGCCGTCCCTGGTCGCGGCTGGCTGACTCAGGCGGCAGGGCGTTCTATGCCACAAACAGATCGACAGCGAGTCTATCCCGTTTGAAGGGCCGTGGCAATCAGCGGGTGTGCTGGCGACTTGCAAAAGGGCGGCTCTCGGACGAGAATGCCCCTCGGCGGTCGCTTGATCCGGTCGAGCAATGACGCGCATGCCCGATATACCCTCCGACATCATGTATCTTGTCGACATTGGAGACATGGGGAGTCTTCCAGACCGGCTAGCCGCGAACGAGGCGGGGGTAGTCGAGAAGATCAACCAAAAGGTCGCGGCGAGGGAATCCCTGGAGGATGTGCTCTCGTTCGTCTTTGACTCCACGCGCGACATCAGCCCCTGTGACCGCATCGGTCTTGCCCTGCTGGAGGACAACGGCGGGCGGATCGTCGCCCATCACGCCGTAGCGGCCTACGAGCCGCTGCTCTTGCGCAAGGGGTACGCCGAGGACCTCCACGGCAGCAGCCTTCGGACCGTTCTTGAGAAGCGAACGCCTCGAATCATCGGTGATTTGGAACGGTACCTGTCGCTCAACCCGAACAGCCACGCCACGCGGCTGCTGGTCCGCGAGGGCGTGCGTTCGAGCATGACCTGTCCGCTCTTGGTCGAGGGCCGGACGGTGGGGGTGCTGTTCCGAAGCTGCCGCCGGCCAAACGCATACGACGAGAAGCAGGTGTTGCTGCACCAGGCCGTCGCTGAGCGCCTCAGCCAGGCAGTGGAGAAGACACTGCGGATCGAGCGACTCGCGGCGGCCAACCGGGACTACTTCAGTATGCTGGCCTTCGTGACCCACGAGCTGAAAAGCCCCGTTGCCTCGATGATGATGGACGCGGGAATGCTCCGAGATGGCTTTCTTGGCGAGTTGCAGCCCAAGCAGCGCGAACGCGTCGAGCGGCTGCTCGGCAGGGGGCGATATCTGCTCGACCTGGTTCAGGAGTATTTGGACCTGGCTCGGATCGAAGGCGGGGTGCTTCGGGCGGCGGTTGCGGAGGTGGACTTCATCACAGAGGTGTTGGAGCCTGCCGTCACCGTGGTGATGCCGCAAATCGAGGGCAAGCAGATGAAGCTCACGCTACAGACGCCCGACCCGCCGGTGAGCGTCGGGCTTGACGCGAGCTTAATGAAGATCGTGTTGGTGAACCTGCTGGGCAACGCGGCCAAATACGGCAGAGCCGGCGGAGAAATCCGCCTGCGCCTGCTGTCGGAGATCGGCCGGTTGCAGGTGGGGGTGTGGAACGAGGGGCCCGGCTTCCCGGAGGGCGATCGCTGGCGACTGTTTCGCAAGTTCTCCCGTCTGCAATCGCCGGCGCTGATGAAGGAGAAAGGGACGGGGATCGGGTTGTACACCTGCTGGCGGATCGTCCACGCCCACGGCGGCCATATCCGCGCCGTCTCGCGCGAGGGACAGTGGGCCGAGTTCACGCTTGAGATTCCGCAACCACCGACGGGGCCGGCGGACTTCGAGACAGCCGAGCCGAATCCTGCGTGAGCGGGATCAGAGATTGCAGCCGAAGACCGAGCCCATGCCGGCCGTGATGTCCGGCGTGGTGATGCCCATGAGGTTCGGCACCAGGAATATCAGGTTGATAAAGAACTGGGCGATGCTGAAGGCGAAGGTGACGTAAGGGCACAGGAGACCGATCATCGACGCACCTCTAGTGATTCCGCGGCCTCAACCGGCGAACCGCTCGCGGACCAGCCGGTTGAACCTCTCGATTAACATCGGCAAGTCCGGGCCGGTGATCTGACCATCCTGGACCACGGTTCGTCCGTTGACCAAGACGCGATCCGCCCGGGCGACGTGACAGAGGATCAGGGCGCCGAGCGGGTCCTGCTCGACGGCCCCGGCCAGGGCGACGTCGTCGCGGCGATACATGGCGAGATCGGCGGCATAGTTCGCGTCGAGGTTGCCCAACTCCGGCTGGTTGAGCACGGCGGCCCCGCCGAGCGTCGCCAGTCGAAAGGCCTGGGCGACGGTCATGGCGTCGGCCCCGCCGGCGACTCGCTGGAGCAGGAGGGCCTGCCGGGCCTCGGCGAGCAGGTGCCCGCCGTCGTTGCTGGAGCTACCGTCCAGGCCGAGACCGACGCGGACGCCGGCATTCAGCAGGCGGCGGATCGGGGGGATGCCGCTGCCGAGCCGCATGTTCGAGCAAGGGCAGTGGGCGACGCCGGTCTGTGTTTCCGCGATGCGGGCGATGTCGGCGTCGTGCAGGTGGACGCAGTGGGCGAGGTACACGTCCGGGCCGAGCCAGCCGGTCTTGTCCAGCCACTCGATCGGCCTCATGCCGAAGCGGTCCAGGCAGTATTTCTCTTCGTCAAGAGTCTCGGCGGCGTGAGTGTGCAGCAGGCAGCCCTGCTCGCGGGCGAAAGCGGCGGTGTCGCGGAGCAGCTCAGGGCTGACTGAGAACGGCGAGCACGGAGCGAGGTCGATCCGCCGCATCGACCGGATTCGCCGGTCGTGGAAGCGTTCGACGACCCGTCGGCAGTCTTGGAGGATGTCGGCCTCGTCCTGCACGCAGACGTCGGGCGGGAGGCCGCCGCGTGACTGGCCGACGCTCATGCTGCCGCGGCAAGCGTGAATGCGGGCCCCGAGGGATTCGGCGGCTTCGAGCACTGCTTCGATCTGCACGCCGCTATCTTGCGGGAAGATGTAGAAGTGGTCGCTGGTTGTCGTGCAGCCGGAGAGCAGCATCTCGGCGAGGCTTATCTGCGAAGCGAGCCTTACCGCTTCGTAGTCCAGGTTTTTCCACCGCTGGTAAAGGGCGGTGAGCCAGCCGAAGAGCGGGGCGTCCTGGACGCACTTCAGTCCTCGGGTGAGCGACTGGTACAAGTGATGATGGGTGTTGACGAGGCCGGGAATGACCAGGTGCTCGGAGGCGTCGATGACCTCGTCGACGAACGGACCCGATGCCGCCGTCTCTGATCCGAGAGCCCCCGATCCTAGAGCCGCCGACCCAGGAGCCGCCGACCCAGGAGCCCCCGACCCAGGAGCCCCCGACCTTGGTCGGGGGCCGCCCCCATCCAGCCCGACCGCTTCATCTCGCGTGAGGTACCCCAGCTTGGGATCGCGGGCGACGTGCGTCGGCAGCACTGCCCGAACCATCGAGCCGTCAATCACGACGGAGTGCTCTTTGAGCATGGCAGGCTCCGAGCCGCGATGGGCGATGACGGTGGCGTTGTCGATTCGGATCAGGCTCACTTGTTCATCCTCGCGTGCGGCGGTGCCGTGGCCAGGCGGGTCTCCGGCGGGGTTTCTGCTTCTTCAGGGTGCAACAGCTCCCAGATGCGTTGCGGATTGCACGGCAAGGTGTGCGGGAACGTGCCCAGGGCGTCGGCAATGGCGGCGATCACCGCGGGGGTGGCGCCGATCAATGTCGGCTCGCCGACGCCGCGAGCGCCGAACGGCCCGCCGGGATCGTCGTGCTCCAAGATCACGCACTCCACGGGCGGTATGTCGCGGATGGTCGGCAGGATGTAGTCGGTGAAGCCTGGGTTCATCAAACGGCCTTCGTGCATGACGACTTCTTCCATCAGGGCCATGCCGATGCCCTGGGCGGCGCCGCCGACCATCTGTCCCTTCACGCCCTGGGGGTTGATCGCTTTGCCCACGTCGTGGCAGGCGACGTGCCGCTCGACGCGGACCTCGCCTGTCTCCACGTCCACCAAGACCTGGCTGACGTGCGAGCCGAACAGGTAGGTGATGAAGGCCCTGGGCGACTGGCCGGTGTCGAAGTCCTCGCAGACTGTGCGGGGTTTGAAGATGCCGGTGCCCTCGAGCGAGAAGCCTCGTTTGCGGCCCGCGGCGAGAATGTCGGCCAGCGGCAGTTCGAGGTCGCGGTCGAAACGCCCGATCGCCTTGCCGTCCTTGAGGTCCAGCTCGTGCGGGTGGACCTGCAGCATCTTGCCGGCAATGTCCAGGAGCTGTTCGCGGAGTTCACTGGCGGCGATCTTGACGGCGTTGCCGGTGAAGTAGGTCTGTCTCGTCGCGGAGGTCGAGCCGGCCTCCAGCGTGCGGCCCGTGTCGGCCCAGATCACGTCCACGCTGGACATGGTCACGCCGATCTCCTCCGCGGCAATCTGAGCCACGACGTTCAAGAGGCCCTGTCCGTACTCGACGCTGCCGGTCCACACCTCCAGCCGGGCGTCCTTGCCGAACTTCACCGTGGCCCGGCTGGCGTCGGGAAAACCGTCGCCGTAGCCTAGGCCGAAACAGATGACGCTGACGCCCCAGCCGCGGCGCTGGTGCGGGGCCAGAGGCGGGTCGTTTCTCGCCCCGGAGCGATACTGTTCGAGGGCCGCTTCCAGGCATTCGATGGCCGTGGCGTGCGGGACGACCTGGCCGGTGGTCACGGAATCGCCGGAACGGATCAGGTTCTTGCGGCGAATCTCGACACGGTCCATGCCCAGGCGGGCGGCGAGCCGGTCGATCAACCCCTCGTAGGCCAGTGCCATCTGGGCGGCGCCAAAACCGCGCATCGCCCCCGTCGGGTTGTTGTTGGTGAAGACGCCATAAACATCCACGTACACGTGGGGAACGCGGTAGGGTCCGGTGGCGTGGCTGGCGGCCTTGCGAATGACGGCCGGGCCGGTGGAGGCGTAGGCGCCTTCGTCGGAGAAGACGGTGACCTTGGCGGCGGTGAGCGTGCCGTCGCTGCTCGCCCCGAGCGTGTAGTGAATCCGCAAGGCGTGGCGCTTGTGGCGGGCCCGCATGGACTCCTCGCGGCTGAATCGCAGGGCGATGGTCTTGCCGGGGTTCTTGAGGGCGGCCAGGCCGAGATAGACCTGGATGCCGAGGTCCTCCCGGCCGCCGAACGCGCCGCCGGTCGCGGGGCTGATGATCCGCACGGCTTCCATCGGCAGACCGAGGGCGAGGGCGGTGAGGCGCCGTTCTTCATGGACCCATTGGCCGGAGGCGTGCAGCGTCAGGACGTTGCCGTCCCAATGGCTGATGCCGGCTTCCAGGTCCAGGAAGGCGTGGTCGACGGTCTGCGTCTGGAAGGTGTCGCTGACGATGACATCGCTCTCCTGGAGTGCCTTGTCGGCGTCACCCTTGCGAATTCGCTTTCCGCCCATGACATTGCCGTCGGGGTGCAGGCGCGGGGCGTCGTCGGCCAGGGCGTCGTCGATGGTGGCCACTACCGGCAGCGCTTCGTATTCAACGCGAACGGCGTCGCGTCCCTGCCTCGCGGCTCGCTCAGTCTCGGCGACGACGAGCGCCACGGCGTCGCCGCGATAGCGCACGTGGTCCTCGGCAAGAACCGGATGATCGCGGCGGATGAGCCCCTGACGGTTCGTGCCCGGCATGTCCGCGGCGGTGTAGACCGCGACGACGCCGTGGACTCGCAGGGCGGCGGTGGAGTCGATCGAAAGGATGTTGGCGTGAGGTCTGTCGGAGCGAACAATGCTGGCGAAATAGTCGGCGCGATTGGGGAAGAGATCCGCCCCGAACAACGCCGTGCCGAGGACTTTCTCCAGCCCGTCGATGCGGCGCTCGCTTCGGCCGACGGGGCCGGCCGGCTCTTCCTTGTAGGGCGACGTTGAAGGCTCGACCAGCGGCTCGGCGCGGACGGGAGTCTGCCCAATCGATCTGTGGCACCGGCGTCTCGCCGGTGGCTCTGCACCACTGTGGCACGGGCGTCTCGCCTGTGAATTCACCGGCGAGACGCCGGTGCCACAACCCATCGGGGCCCCCGGCGACCCGCGGGGGCCTCTCCACCAGGGGCCCCCGGGCTTCTCGCGTTTGAATTCCCCGGCGACCCGCGGGGGCCACAACCGGCTTCGGCCTTTCGGTGTCTCGACATCTCGACGTTTCGGCGTTTGGGCATTTCGGCGTTTCACTCTCTCGCTACGGCGCGAACGGCGTCGCGGATGGCGCTGTAGCCCGTGCAGCGGCAGATGTTGCCTTCCATCCCTTCGAGTATCTGCTCATCCGTGGGGTGTGGCGTCCGATCCAGCAGGGCCTTGGCGGCCATGATCAGCCCCGGCGTGCAGTAACCGCATTGCACTGCCCCCGCGGCCAGAAACTGCTCCTGAAGCCGGTGCAGCCGGTCGCCCTCGGCGATTCCCTCGATGGTCTCGACCCTCCGCCCGTGGACCTGCGGCCCGAGAACCAGGCAACTGTTCACCGCCTCGCCATCGACAATCACCGTGCAGGAGCCGCACTCCCCCTCCAGGCATGAACCTTTTGTGCCGGTCAGGCCCAGACGATCCCGCAGGATGTTGAGCAGGGTCTCATCCTGCTCGACGTCCAGCTCGACGGGATTGCCGTTGACCGTGCATTTCAGCCGCCAGGTTGTCGATTCCGTTGCGTTCATGGTTCATCATTGCTCAAGCCATCGTGAACGTCCGCTCAAACAGAGCCGCGACCATTGAACAGAGCCGCGACCGTAAGGGAGCGGTTACGCAAAGAACGCGCAGGCCGCTGCAATCGCTGCGTGACCGCTCCCTTACGGTCGTGGCTCTGATCGGGCTTGGCTGGTTCATCGTTGCCTTCGCAATTGCGTTAGCAGTCTTCGCAAGACCACGCCGCACATCGCCCGGCGATAGCCGCCGGACGCGCGGTGGTCGTCGATCGGCGAGACCTCGCTGATCGCCGCATCCGCGGCTGCGGCGACGGCCTCGTCGCCCAGCCCGCCCTTCTCGACGATCGCCTCCGCTTTCTTCGCCCGCATCACCGTCGGACCCACGCAGCCGAAGGCGATCCGCACCAGGCCGGTTGGTGACATACCTACGGCACAACAAACCACACTGATGTTGATGGCGCTGCGCTTGCCGATCTTGTACCAGGCCGAAATCCAGTCCGCCGGGATGCGAACTCGCGTGATCAACTCGTCGGCCAGAAGAGCCGTCCGCCGGTAACTCAGGAAATACTCGTCGATGGGTATCAGCCGGGTTCCGCGGGTGGCGTGGGTAAGTTCAACCTGGGCGTCGAGAGCCAAGAGGGCCGTGCAGCCGTCGCCCGCCGGCGAGGCCGTGCCCAGATTGCCCCCGATGGTCGCCCGATTGCGGATGGCCGGGCCGCCGACGGACTTGGCCGCATCCGTCAGTGCTCGGACGGGGAGCTTGGCCAAGCGGCTGAACGTCGCCCCGGCGGAACAGAGCCATGAACCGTTCTCCTGTCCTACGTCCGAATAACCCGCCAGATGGGACAGATCGAGGAAGTGTTCGGGGCCCTTGGCCTGCCGGTTGAGGGCCACGACGATGTCAGTCCCGCCGGCCAGGGGCGTCAGATCGTCGCCCATTTCGCCCCGCAGGAGGAGGGCTTCTTTCATATCCTGGGGCTGAAAGAACATGTTCGCACCTGGGCCGAGAACCGCAGTGGGCCGGGCAGTCTCGCGGCCCCGCCGCTCGCTCGCCGCCTTTTATGATAGCGGGGGGAGATTCTGGAGGACAGTACGGAGGTCTCGAAAACTCGCGAGTAGGTGTCAGCGTAATCACCGGATCGCGATCAGAGACGCGACCAGCCGAACAGAGCCGCGACCGTAAGGGAGCAGTCACGCCAGGACCGCGAAAGCCCTCGGGATCTCGGCGTCACCGCTCCCTTACGGTCGCGGCTCTGTTCTGCGCGGCGGTTGAACGGCGCGGAGGATGGGGCTAAACTGACGGGCTATGGACAACACCATCTCCGCAAAGCTCGATGCCGCCGGCCTGAGGTTCGGCATCATCGTCAGTCGATTCAACGAGTTCGTCACCTCCCGGCTTCTGGCCGGTGCGAAGGACGCGCTCATCCGGCATAACGCCGCCGAGGAGAGCCTGACCGTCGCCTGGGTGCCGGGGTCTTGGGAGCTGCCGCTGGCCGCCAAGGCGATGATCCAGAGCGGCCGGTACGACGCCGTGATCTGCCTCGGCTGCGTGATCCGCGGCCAGACGCCGCATCACGAGTACATCGCCGCCGAGACCAGCAAGGGCCTGGCTCACGTCTCCCTCGACTCGGGCGTGCCCGTCGGCTTCGGCGTGTTGACGACCGACACCATCGAGCAGGCGATCGAGCGGGCCGGCAGCAAGTCCGGCAACAAGGGGGCCGATGCCGCGTTGAGCGCGCTGGAGATGGTCAACCTCCTTCGATCCCTCGGCCGGCCGAAGCGAGGCAAGTAGGCGTTCTGTTCTCCCGGCGTTTTCGCGAAACCGCAACCATGACCAATCGTCGACCGGCTCGTATTCTGGCCATGCAAGCCCTGTGTCAGCTTGAAGTGCTGGCGGACCACTTCTTGGCCCAGCTCGACGAGTTCCTGGCCGAGGACGGCCATCGAGCGGACGTGAAGGAATACGCCCGAGACCTGGTGCGGGAGACGTGGGAGCACCTGCCGGAACTGGATGGGCGGATTCAAGAGGCCTGCGAGCACTGGGTGTTGAAACGGATGGCCGCGGTCGATCGCAACATCCTGCGCACGGCTGTCTGCGAGTTGTTTCGTCGGCCGGACGTTCCCTCGGCAGTCGTGATCGACGAGGCGGTGGAGATCGGCAAGACCTTCGGCACGGCCGATTCCGGCGGCTTCATCAACGGCGTTCTCGATGCCGTCGTCAAGCACCGGGCCGCCGGCGCACAGGTGGAAGCGCAGGGAAGCGGGGCGACGGATGGGACTGTTTGACCGATTCAAGAAGGCCCTCGGCAAGACGCGCGACAAGGTTGTCGGCAGCTTCAAGTCGATCCTGCCGTTCGGCCGCAAGATCGACGAATCACTCTTGCAGGAAGTCCATGACACCATGCTGCAAGACGACTTCGGCCCGGCCACCGCCGAAGCTTTGATCCAAGAGGTGCGGGCGGCCTGGAAGGCCGGGGAAATCCAGGAATCGCAGGACATCGTGGCCCATCTCAAGCGGCGAGTCGTGGCCAAGTGGCCGCTGGAGTCTCGCCAGCTCGCTGCGGCGCCCAGCGGGCCGACGGTGATCCTCGTCGCCGGTATCAACGGATCGGGCAAGACCACGAGCATCGCCAAGCTCGCCAAGTATCTCAAGCAACAGGGCAAAAAAGTCGTACTCGCCGCCTGCGACACCTATCGCGCCGCCGCCGTGCTGCAGTTGGCCGAGTGGTCCAAGCGGTGCGGCGTGGACATCGTCAAGCACGATCAGGGGGCCGACCCCGGCGCGGTAGCCTACGACGCCTGCGAAGCGGCGGTCTCACGCAAGGCCGACATCCTGCTGGTCGATACCGCCGGTCGCCTGCACACGCAGGACAACCTGATGCGCGAGCTGAACAAGATTCAGCGTGTGGTGGAGAAGAAAATTCCCGGCGCCCCCCACGAGGTGCTCCTCGTGTTGGACGCGACCATCGGCCAGAACGCCGTCAACCAGGCCCGCAGCTTCAGCGAGCACGTCAAGGTCAGCGGGATCATCCTGGCCAAGCTGGACGGCAGCGCCAAAGGCGGTATCGTCGTGGGCATTCGCGACCAACTCCAGGTGCCGGTCAAGTTCGTGGGCCTCGGCGAGCAGATCGACGACATCGAGCCGTTCGATCCGGAGACGTTCGTGGAAGCGCTGTTCGCGGAATGACATGGCGCGGCCGCCCAGCGGACCCGGCAAGAGCCTGCAGCTTGGGCCGCAGGGTGGATCGGAGCCGATTGCGGACTTCGGATTGCGTCGGTTGACGCGACAACTGGTGCAGGCAGAGGACATCGTGACCACTGCGAAGAAAATCAAGCTGACCAGCCAC
>CAYYBO010000008.1:18837-33297 GCA_964470125.1 uncultured Planctomycetaceae bacterium
AAAAATTTGGGTTTTTTTTAACCGGTAATGTAGTTTTTTGGTTCCATTTGGGGAATTTGTTTTGGTTGGGTTTATGGTTAACATGTGGATGGATATGTAATAGTGACCAATGCGTAGAAAATAAAGCTGACCAGCCACGCCTCGTGTGGTGGCTGAGCGGGCAAGCTCCCTTACGGAGCCACCGCGCAGGTCCTGCGCGAATTGCCGGCGATGAGCCACCCCGATCTCCTGGTCGGAGCGGAGCACTTCTCCGACGCGGGCGTGTTCCGATTGCGCCCCGACCTGGCCATCGTGCAGACGGTCGACTTCTTCCCGCCGATTGTCGACGACCCCTTCACCTTCGGCCAGATCGCCGCGGCGAACAGCCTGTCTGACTGCTACGCGATGGGTGCCACGCCCGTGACATGCCTGAACATCGTCGGCTTCCCCGACAAGAACCTGCCCCTGGAGATATTGAACCGGATCCTGGCCGGCGGAGCGAACAAAGTCGCCGAAGCCGGGGCGGTCATCGTCGGCGGCCATTCGGTCCGCGACACGGAAATCAAGTACGGCTTGGCTGTGACCGGCACGGTCCATCCCGACCGCTTCATGAACAACAACGGCGCCAGACCCGGGGACCGACTGATCCTGACCAAGCCGATAGGGTCGGGGGTGATGACCGGTGCGGCGAGGGCAGGTCGGATTCCGCCGGAGGAGTTGGCCGAGACGATCGCCGTCATGGTTGAGCTGAACGCCGCTGCCTCGCGGGTGGCAGTGGCGGTTGGCGCCCATGCCGTGACGGACGTGACCGGCTTCGGGCTGGTCGGTCATGCGTTCGAGATGGCGGATGCCTCGGGTGTGACGCTGGAGATCAGTGCAACGGCCGTTCCGCTTATCGGACGTACAAAGGAACTGGCGGCGGCCGGGGCGCTTACCAGAACCCACAAGACAACGCTGGAATTCGTGGGTCAGCGGTGCATGGTCGCCGGGGCGGACGAGCTGCTGGCGCAGATCCTGGCGGATGCCCAGACCTCCGGCGGCTTGCTGATGTCCGTGCCGGCGGAACGGGCGGTGGAAGCGGTCGAGCTGCTGCAGGAGGCCAGCGTGACCTACGCGGCCGAGATCGGGCATGTCCGAGAGAAGTCGGAGCACGCAATTGTCTTGTTGCCATAGAGTTGGCGAGCGTGCCGGTTGAACAGAGCCGCGACCACTGAACGGAGCCGCGACCGTAAGGGAGCGGTTACGCCAGCATTGAAGCGGCCGTAAGATTCGCGAGGTGGCCGCTCCCTTACGGTCGCAGTCCTGCTTGGTGACACGGGGCGTGCCGGTTCGGGATTGAAATCTACGGGCGATGGGTTACGCTAAACGATCTGCACCCGCCCGGACCCGGCGGGCAGCGAGAGTGGCGGCGCGGCCGCCAATTCTGTACAGATTGCGTCAATCAATCCAGAGTCGAGCAGGCGACGCATGTGGGGAGAGATCGGGGCAGAGGTCCCGGTTTGAGGGCTCGTTGTCCGGTCCGCTGTTCTGGTGTGATGGGCATGGGATGAACGCGAAGAAGTTGGCGTGCTCTGACGCCGCAGAGCACCGAGGGAGCGTGCCACCGTGGATCGAAAACGACGGGGACCGAGTCTTTTCGAGGTGATGAGCAAGGCGCCGCAGGTGCAGTATTCGCCCGTTCAACGGAGCTTGTTCGGGCGGAACAGAAGTGCGGGCCGGGGGGCGCGCGTGCCGACGGTCGCTCAGCCCCTGACCGAGGCGGAGGTTGCCGAGGAGTTGGCTGTCGGGCGGCGAGCCGAGGAACAGCGCCACCAAGCAAAGGAAGCCAAGCGAGCGAACAAAGAAGCCAGGAGAGAAACGGCGAGAGCCGCGAGGGCGACGGCGAAGGCCCTGGTGGCAAGCGCGCGGGCCACCGGGTCCGCGGCAACGCTGTCCGCAGGACCATCGACCGCCCACGTTGTTCGCCGTGTGAACGGTCGCCTGATGGGGTCATTCAACACTGTGATCTGGCTGGTGGCCGGAGCGGCGGTATGTGTTTTGATGCTGACGACCTACTCGCTCGGTCGGCGTTCCGCGGAGGGCCAGGACAAGAGCGGGTTGGCCCCGGCGGCGGCGGTTAAGAAGCCGGCGGAGTTCTCGGCGACGCCGTTGTTGCCGGCCCTGGGTAAGCCGATGAGTCGGGCGTCGAAGCCCGAAGGTCCGCCGCCGAGCCCCGATCTTTCGCGGTTGTTGGATAAGCCGCGGGTGGCGCAGCAGGAATCCGGCGTCGCGGCGAACAGCCCCGCCAAGCCGGCGCAGGAGGAGCCAGTCGACGAAGCGGCGGCGGCGAAGCTGAACCACCTGCAGATTGAGTCTTTCCTCATCACACGGGAACGGAGCGGGGACGTGGTGGTGAGCGACCTGGAGGACGCGAGACGCTTCCTCGAGGAGCGAGGCGTCAAGACGATCGCGCGGCGGCACAGCAACGGCTATGTGCTGTACAGCGAGCAAGGGTTCTCGCTTGACCGCGAATCCGCCAAGCAGCGAGAGGCGTTCAGAAGGAGAATCGAGGCGTTGGGGCAGGAGTACCGGCGATCGGGCGGGCAGTACGAATTCAAGGGCTGCAACTTCGTCGGACACGCAAAGACAAAAGCCGGCCGCCCGGTCTAGAATCGTTGAAGAGGGCGATTGGGTATTGTCAGAGGAGCAGGCTGGATGTCAGTTGATCGTTCATTGAAGACAAAGAGCTCGTTGCAGCGGCATCGCAACGTATTGACGCGGGACGAGCGGATCAAGATTCTCACGGACCAAGAGCGCTTCCAGGAAGGCGACAAGCCGTTTGGCTTGCCGAAGGTGGCCCATCGCAAGGCGCCGCTCGGAGGCCGCACCAAGAAGAAGGCGGCGGCGAAGGCGGGCGAGGGTGGCGAGGCCCAGGCCGCTCCGGGGGCATCGCCCCCGCCGCCGGCGAAATAGCCGGGCTTCGACCGGCCATGCAGCCCGTGCCAACGGACTGAATCCCCGATCATTTGGGCGTTTTGAGTTCGCCCTCGCAAAAGGATCGCACGACCGTGGATGCGAGCAGGCTTCTATCGAATCGAACGCAGAAAGTTCAGTTCTCCGGCATTCGGAAGTTTTTCGAGCTGGCCTCTCGTCTAAAGGATCCGTGCGACCTGTCCATAGGCCTGCCGGACTACGATGCCCCGGAACCCGTCAAACTGGCGGCCATTGAAGCCATAAAATCCGGGAGAAACCGCTATACGCCCAGCGCCGGTCTGCCCGATCTACGGGGGAGAATCTCGGCGGACCTGGAAGCGACCTACGGGCGCGAACTGTCGGTGATGATCACCGCCGGCGTGTCCGGCGGTCTGACGCTGGCGCTGTTGGCGCTGCTGGACCCCGACGACGAAGTCATCTTCCTCGATCCTTACTTTGTGTCCTATCTCCAGCTCGTGAGCATGCTCGGCGGCAAACCCGTGCCCGTGCCGTCGTATCCTGACTTCCGGTTTGACGCCGAGGCGGTCGAGGCCGCCATTACACGGCGGACGAAGGCCATCATCCTTAATTCCCCCGGCAACCCAACCGGTCGCGTGTTGAGTGAGCAAGAAGCCCGCGCCGCAGCCGAGATCGCGAAGAAGCACGGCCTACTCCTGATCTCCGACGAGATTTACGACAAACTCTGCTACGACGGGCCGAATCCCTGCCCGCTGACCTATGCCCCCGAGAACACGCTGCTGCTGCGCGGCTTCGGCAAGACCTACGGCATCACCGGCTGGCGGATGGGCTACGCCGCCGGCCCCGAGGCGGTCGTCGGCGAGATGACCAAGTTCCAGCAGTACACTTTCGTGTGCGCCCCGTCCTTCGCCCAGGTGGCCACACTGACCGCTCTGGACACCGACGTATCGCCGTATCGACACGAATACACCAAGAAGCGGGATCTGGTGTGCAGCCTGCTGGAGCCGTGCTTCGAGTTTCAGCGCCCCTCGGGCGGGTTCTACATCTTTCCCAAGGTGCCGCAGCGGTTTGCCAACGCGACTGAGTTCGCCGAGAAGACCGCCGAGCAGAACGTGTTGGTGATCCCAGGCTGCATCTTCTCCTCCCGAGATACCCATTTCCGAGTCAGCTATGCCACCGCGGATGCCTTGATTCGCCGCGGCTGTGAGGTTCTGTGCCGCCTGGCGCGGGAGTGACCACGAGAGCACCGGTGAAGAGAGAATCGGCAAGGCGGCGCGGCTCAGTCTGGCAAACGGGTTGTGTTCTCCTGTTGCTCCTGTCGACACCCGTATTTTGCGTCGGTGGCTGTGCCGATCCCAAGGCGGAACCGTTGCCGGCGATCGATAATGATCGAGGAGCGCAGTCATCAGGCCTGCCGGATCAAGGCTCTGGACGCAGCAGCGAGTTCTTCACACGGCCACCGCAGCGGCTGGTGGTGGAGTTCAAGGTTCATCGGTTTTCCGCTCCGCAAGGTACATTCACCGGGAGCGAGGGCGTCTGGCGGATCGTGACCCGTCCGGCCGGCGACGCGGCGACCGTGCTGCGCCTGGCGGATAACGGATTCCGCGCCGCAGTGGGACAGGAATCGGACCGGGCGGCCATCAGTCGATGGCTTCAAGACGTGGAGGGGGTACGCAGCGCGTTGGATGTCACCACTCCGGACGCCTCCAGATCCGTGGAGATTGAGGTCGGGCCGTGCCCCCCGCATCAGACCGTGTTCTACTATGATCGACAGGGAGTGCTCCGCGGCCAGGACTTCCTCGGGGCCAAGGCCAGGTTCAGGTTGTCTTTCGAGATGCGCTCCCCGAATCTCCGCGAGGTCAGCCTGGAAGTGGCTCCGGAGATCGTGGAACCCCCGGGGCCTCCCAAATGGGTCATCACCGAGGAAGGTGCAAGGCAGGAACGCGCTGAGCGGCCGCACCCGTTCGTCGATCTGACACTGTCGGCAACGGTTCCGGAGAACGGATTCCTGCTGATGGGGCCGACGAACATCGCGGAGAATCGCCTGTCATCGGCGGCAAGACCGTTCTTTATCGAGGAGACGGCCAAGGCGGACGGCACGATCGAGGTTCGCGAGAGCATTTACATTGTCAGCCCGATCGTCCGGGCGTATACACCGACGACTCGGTAATGCGGCGGCGGGGGCGAGCGAAGGAACCGAACAGGGACCGCATGGAGCTAGGGACCGAGACATTCTTTCGGCAGATATGCGAGAACCTGGCCTTTGCTCTGGTTGCGGTAGACCGGGAAGGGCGAGTGTGCTTTTGGAACCGACAGGCCGCCCATCTGTTCGGCTGTGGCCCGGAGGGCCTGATGGGCAGGCCCTTCCTGGACGTTTTTCAGGAGGCGAGCCGGCCGCAGGTTCGTGAGTTGTTGGAGTCGGCTCTGCAACGGAGCGCGTCGGGCGATGTCGAAGTGAAGTTCCAGACCGAGGACGGCAGGAAGCTGACCTACGTTTTGATCGTGTCGCCGATCGTCGACGCCGACGGGCAGTGCATCGGCGCCTCGGCCAGCATGCGAGATATCTCTGAGCGCAAGCGGCTGTCCCAGGAATTGGCCCGAAGCCGGCGGATGGCCTCTCTGGGCAATGTGGCCGGCGGAGTGGCCCACCATTTCAACAACATTCTTGGCGGCATGCTAACCAGCGTCGATTCGGTGTTGGCCAGCGACAGCCCGCGAGAACTGCGGCGCACGTTGCGGCTGCTCGCCCAGGCCATCGGCCGGGCCACGCGGATCACCAAGCAGTTGGGGGCCTTTGCCGAGTCGGAGACCGAGGCTCTGGAGTGGGTCGAGTTGAACAACCTGGTCAGGACGTTCCTCGAACAAATCCGCCCGCAGACGGAGAAGAACAACGTAAGCCTCCGTACGGAAATCGAGGCAGTCCCGCCCAGGTTGTTCGAAGTGCAGCGGGTTATTCCCGTGCTCGACAGCCTGGTCCAGAACGCCCTGGATGCCATGGCTCACGGCGGGACACTGACCATCACCATGAAGCCCGAGGGCGAACAGGTAATCATCACCGTGGAGGACACGGGGTGCGGCATGTCCGAGGAACTCCTTGATCGCCTGTTCGAGCCCTTCCTGACGACAAAGGGGGCTCTCGGCGGCGGCGACGCGGACAACATCGGCCTGGGTCTCGCCGCAGTTCACGGCCTGGTCTCGGAAATGGGCGGAACGATCCGGGTTTACTCGAAGGTCGGGCGAGGAACTCGCTTTGAGGTGCGTCTGCCGCTGAATCGTCCCCCGCCGGGTTGACTGCTTACCCGCGTTGGCGGGAGGATCCGGGTCTCATACCGCGTCGTCAGGCTTCCAGCCTTGCCTCAGCAGCTCGCCGCGGATGTCCGGAGGAGACCAGTCAGGCCCCTTGATCGCTTTTGCGGGGGTGTCGCCGGGAGACTGCTTGGTCATGTTCGAGCGATGCACTTCCTTGAAGATCGGCTCCAGATCAATGCCCAGGACGTTGGCGGTGCCGAGGATGACGTAAAGCACGTCGGCCAAGGCGTCGGCCACCTCGACAAGGTCGCGAGATCGCGCGGCCTCCGCGAATTCACGGGTCTCCTCTTCGAGCAGTCTCACCCGCAGGCCGAGCAGCGCGTCGTCGCGGAGCGCGGGAGTCTGTTGATTATCCCTTAAGAAACGCTCGTGGAATGCTCGAACAAGCTGCTGTTCCTTGGTCATGGTTGTCGGTGCTCCTTGGTGCGGGGGCGATTCGGGAAGCTACCGCGCGCCCGCGTCGCAACGCAATCACCCGCCTGGTCGGGCTTCCGGCCGAGGTTGGCTCTGCCGGCTCAACCGTTGAGGCGGGTCTCGCCTTACTGGCCCTTTCCTACGGCATCTCCTTATCGTTTGGAGTGCGACCCTCTTGCCGCGGTTTGTTCTTTGCAGCATCTGATTTGTAATCAATTCTTGAATAAGTAATTATGGCGATTGATGCGGAGTTGGTGGTACTGCTTGTGCCGCGGAGGGATCGCAAGCACGGGAGGTCCTCAGCGGCGCGAGCAGGTCGGGAAGGGTTGTAAATGTGTAGTTGGGGTCCGTTTATCGTCAATCTCTCTGGGGGTTGTGTATGACATTCGTGGGTGGGGACGGTTTTTTTACTGGCGGCTGGTTCGCAATGGAGTATAATTCGGGGCTTCGCCAACGCCGGGGCGGGAAAAGGTTGATCGGTGGGACTGGTCAACTTCGTTCTTAGATGGCCTCGGCGGCGATTAGTCCCCTGACAAAGACGTTTCTCGTTTGACTGACATCGGGTGCTCGAGAGCTTTTGAGAACGACGCCCGACAGTGTGCGCCGCCCGTCAGCACAAGCGCTGGAGTTGCGCGCGAGCCAGTCCGCCGCAGCCGGTCTTGAAGCCGCGGAATGCGTGCGGCGCCGGGGATGGGGGGCGGATGTAGTGCCATGATTACGGCACTACCAGCCGGGCTGACGTTCACGTCCCGCTTTTGGAAAGGATCGCGATGACAACCGCCAGGGAGATTCGCAACTTCGGAAGAATCGGTGATGCAATCCCGGTTCCGAATCTCATAGAGATTCAGGTCGGTTCCTACAAGCGGTTTCTTCAAGCGGAAGCCCCGCCTCAGGATCGCACGCCGACTGGGCTGGAGGGCCTGCTCCGTGAGGTGTTTCCCATCACCAGCTACGATGAGAACGTTTCTTTGGAATACCTGGACTACGCGCTGGGTAAGCCGCGCTACACCACGGACGAGTGCCGGCAGTTGCGTTTGACCTACGGCATGCCGCTGAGGATCCGCCTGCGCCTTCATCGCAAGGACAAGGATGAGATAGCGGAGGAGAGCGTCTACCTCGGCGAGATGCCGGTGATGATCGGCGGCGGCGAGTTTATCGTCAACGGCGCCGAGAGGGTTATCGTCTCCCAGTTGCACCGTTCACCCGGCGTGGATTTCATCAAGGGCACGCTGGAGGCCGACCGGCCGCTGCACGCCTGCCGCATCATTCCGGAGCGCGGAAGCTGGATCGAGATCAACATCACCCGCAAGGACGTCCTCGCGGTGCGCATCGATCAGTCCGGCAAGATTCCGGCTACCTGCTTCCTGCGGGCCATGGACCCGGCCTTCAGCACGGACGCGGCCATCATTCGGCAGTTCTACAAGACCAAGACGATCCGGACGCCGAGCCTGAAGCCGGACATGTACGTGGTGAGCGATCTGCTGGACGACGAGGAGGAGGAGGACGGCAGCCGCAAAGTCCTGGTCCGAGCCGGCTGCCAGATCGGCGACGCCCTGGCACGGATTCGGGAAAGCTCGGTCAAACAGCTCGAAGTCATCGAGGGTCCGGCCGATCCTCTGATCCTCAACACGCTGGCGGAGGACGCCTCCCGGTCATACGAAGAGGCGCTCCTGCGGATTTACCGGAGTCTCCGCCCGGGGAACCCCGCCCAACTGGACAAGGCCGTCAAGCTCTTCCACGAGAAATTCTACGATGAGAATCGGTATCGGCTGGGCAAGGTCGGCCGCTTCCGCATCAACCGCAAATTCGGCCTTTCCGTTCCGGCGATGCTCAACACGCTGACCATGACGGATTTCGTCGCCTGTCTGAAGTACCTGCTCGATCTGCGCAGCCAGGAACGAGTGGGTTTCTCCGTGCCGCGTCGGGTTCCCTTCGAGCTTTGCATCGCTCGCTGGACGCGGGAACTGCGTGAGCAGTTGGCCGGCTACCTGGTCGCGGGCTTTGAGGTCAAGGATCCCAAGAAGGGCGTCCCCCTGGGCAGCCTGGACGCGGTCCGCGAGGGACGGCGGAAGCTCCAGCCACAGGAGATGATCCTGGAGATCCAGCGGCAGCTTCGCACCCTCTGTGACGTGCCGACGGAGTGGGTCCCGCCGTCCTCCATCAACGTCGAGGTGATGCGCCGGCTGCTCGGCCGGATGACGACGACGGATCGCGAATCGGACATCATTAAGGCATCGAAGGATTTCATCGTTGCCAGTATCCGCACTCGGGCCAACCGGCTTCTGCAGGGCATCGAGGCCTACCTCGCGGCCGAGAAACTCAATTCTTCGCTGGCGCAGTTGGATTTCTTCAACTACCACCCCAAAGCGGGAGTGGTGTATACCTTTGACGAGAGCGAAGCCAAGCGTCTCAGGACGACGCATGAAGCCGCGGTCGAGAACGAATGGAGGGAGCTTTTCGGGGCATCGGCCCGCCACGTCGTTTTTGAACCGTTCGAGCAGGTCAAACAACTCATTCAACGCGAGTCGCAAGCGGAGGAGTTGTCCGTCGGCAACGTCCACGAGTACGGATGGAACCAGACGCGGGTGATCGTGGCCGAGGACGACATCGACCACTTGGGTAATCGGCGTTTGCGGACCATCGACGAGCTGGCCTGCGACGAGATTCGCAAGGGTTTTCTGAAGCTTCGCCGAACGGTCCAGGAACGCATGAGCATGAAGGACCCCGACCAGCTTGGCAAGATCGCCGAGCTGATCAACTCGAAGGCGATCTCGGGGGCCATCGAGTTCTTCTTCGGACGCGGTGAATTGTCACAAGTCGTGGATCAGACCAACCCCCTGAGCCAGCTTACCCACGAGCGGCGTCTTTCGGCCTTGGGCCCGGGCGGCCTGAACCGCAAGCGGGCGGGCTTCGAGGTCCGCGACGTTCACATCAGTCACTACGGGCGAATCTGCCCAATCGAGACGCCCGAAGGCACCAACATCGGTTTGATCGCCTCGCTGAGCATCTACTCGACGGTGGATGAGTACGGCTTCCTTATCACCCCCTACCGCCGGGTGGACAAGAAGGGGCGGGTCAACGGTAACGTGGAGTTTCTGCGGGCCGACGAGGAGATGAAGACGGTGCTGGCTCCTCCGGATGTGGTGGATCCGACCACCAGTCGAGTGAGCGGCGAAAACCTCATGACCCGAGTCCGCGGCGATCTGGCGATGGTGCCCAGCGGCGAGGTCGAATACGTGGATATCTCGCCGAAGCAGACGGTCGGCGTCTCCGCCTCGCTGATCCCGTTTCTTGAGAACGACGACGCCAACCGAGCTTTGATGGGTTCGAACATGCAGCGGCAGGCCGTGCCGCTGCTGGTCACCGAGCCGCCGATCGTGGGCACGGGCATGGAACTGATCGTGGCCCACAACAGCGGCATGGTGGTGAAGGCGGAGAAGGACGGCGTGGTCACCTACGTGGACGCGGAACGCATCATCATCGACAACACCGAGGAATATGTTCTGCGCAAATTCCAGGGGCTCAACGAGCGGACCTGCCTGAACCAGACGCCGGTCGTGCGCATCGGGCAGACGATCAAGAAGGGCCAGGTCATCGCCGACGGCCCGGCCTGTAAAGACGGCGAATTGTCGCTGGGCCGCAACGTGCTCGTGGCCTTCATGACCTATGACGGATACAACTTCGAGGACGCGATCCTCATCTCCGAGCGCTTGGTGCAGACAGACGCCTTCACCAGTATCCACATCGAGGAGCACGACATCGAGATTCGCGAGACCAAGCTGGGCCGCGAGGAGTTCACTCGCGATATCCCCAACGTCTCCGAGCGAGCCTTGCGCAACCTCGACGAAGACGGGATCGTTCAGGTCGGCACCGAGGTGTTCCCCGGCGACATCCTGGTGGGCAAGGTTTCGCCCAAGAGCAAGAGCGAACTGAGCCCGGAGGAGAAGCTGCTGCATGCCATCTTCGGCCGGGCCGGCGAAGACGTGAAGAACGACTCTTTGGAGGTGCCCAGCGGCATTTCCGGCGTGGTCATCGACACCAAGCGGTTCAGCCGCCGGCAGCACATGACCGAGGACCAGAAGCGCAACCTCCAGAAGCGGATCAAGGCGTACAAGAGCACGATCAACGCCCGGGTGATGGCCATCTTTCGGCAGATGGTTTCGGAAATGGAGTCCGTCGCCGGCCAGCCCATCGTGGATCCGAACACCAAGCAGGTGGTCGGACGAAGCGAGATCGAAGAAGTCGTCATGGAGCAGATCGGCGAGCCGGACAACTGGGCGTTTGACCTCAAGTGGATCAAGCCCGCTTCGGCCAGGAAGGATTGCGAAACGATTCACCGGAGGTATTGGCCGCGGGTCATGGAGCTGATTGAGGAGCGCGAGCGGAAGGTTGCCCAGCTCAAGCGCGGCGACGAATTGCCCTCCGGCGTGCTGGAGATGGTCAAGGTCTACATCGCCACCAAGCGACAGCTCTCGGTGGGCGACAAGATGGCCGGGCGCCACGGCAACAAGGGCGTGATCGCCAAGATCCTGCCGATGGAGGACATGCCGTTTCTGGAGGACGGGACGCCGGTGGACGTCCTGCTCAATCCGCTGGGTGTGCCCTCGCGCATGAACGTGGGGCAGATCCTCGAAACGCACCTGGGATGGGCGGCGAAAATCCTGGGATTCCAGGCAATCACTCCCGTGTTTGACGGCTGCAAAGAACCGGAATTGCACGCGGCGGTCGAGGAGGCCAACCGCAAGGTCGAGAGCCTGCGCGACGATCCGGATGTGGTCGCTCGGGCGGATAAGGAGTCCCTCCTGCTCTGCAAGATGCCCTACGGCGGCAAGGTGAGGCTCTACGACGGCCGCACCGGCGACCTCTTCGATCAGCCGGTGGCCGTGGGCTACATATACATGTTGAAACTGCACCACCTGGTGGATGACAAGATCCACGCTCGATCGACCGGTCCGTATTCCCTGATTACCCAACAACCGTTGGGCGGCAAGGCCCGGACGGGC
Organism: uncultured Planctomycetaceae bacterium; assembly: GCA_964470125.1. Lineage (GTDB taxonomy): Bacteria > Planctomycetota > Phycisphaerae > UBA1845 > UTPLA1 > DATKKX01. The sequence continues at coordinate 30,474 of CAYYBO010000008.1, forward strand.
GGGCAGAGGTTCGGTGAAATGGAAGTATGGGGCTTGGAAGCCTACGGGGCGGCCTACATCCTTCAGGAGCTTCTCACCGTGAAATCCGACGACGTTGAGGGTCGTACCAAGATCTACGAGTCGATGGTCAAGGGCGAGAACACCCTAGAGGCCAGCACGCCGGTTTCCTTCGACGTGTTGTGCAATGAGATACGCGGGTTGGGCATGAATATCCAGCTCGAGAAAGGCCGCTTGGTATGAGGTCCCGCGGATCGGGCTCCGAGGTCCCTCGCGGTTGCGGGGGACGGGATCGGGCCGCGGGGATGAAGGTTCGGGCAATCGGATTCTGAGGAGGCCCACAGTATGGGCGACATCAAATACGAAGTGGTCGACAAGATTGAAGTGAGCGAGTTGGCGGCGTTCTACGACGCCCAGGGCTGCGTGATGCCCCAGTCGATCGACAAGCTGTCCACCATGGTGGACAACTCCGTGTGCTTCGTCACCGCGCGAGATCCCGACGGGCGTCTCATCGGCATTGCTCGCGGCGTGGCCGACGGCGTTCGCGGCTACCTGACCGAGTGCAAGCTCGACCCCGGTCGGCAAGGCCCCGGGGCCGTGACCCACATCGAGGGCCGCATCGAGCACGACCAGTTCGGAATCGCCCGCCAAATGGCCGAGCAGGTGATCCAGGCCCTCGGACGCATGGGATGCGAACGGATTGACGCCTACGCCTACGGCACGGAGGTCGACTTCTGCGAGGAACTGGGCTTCAAGCGGGCTGCGGGCATCGTCCCCATGACCCTGGACGCGAGGACCATGACCTCGCGGTCGGCGCGGTAGGCCGGTGGACGGCCGCAGTCCGGAGAGATTGTCCCCGACGGCCCGCCGCGGTCGGGCGGAGGCAACGTGGCGAGAGAATAGTCGCTGATTGAGGATGCAAGCTGATGGCTGAGAGCATTTACGATCGCGTTAACGATTACGGCTCGGTGAAGATTTCCCTGGCGTCGCCCAACGACATTCGCTCGTGGTCCTACGGCGAGGTTCGCAAGCCTGAGACGATCAACTACCGCACCTACCGAGCCGAGAAGGACGGTCTGTTTTGCGAGCGGATCTTCGGCCCCGAGCGGGACTGGGAGTGCTCCTGCGGAAAATACAAGGGCACGAAACACAAGGGCATGATCTGCGACCGTTGCGGTGTGAAGGTCACGCACAGCCGCGTCCGCCGCAAGCGAATGGGGCACATCAACTTGGCGGCGCCCATCGTCCATATCTGGTTCTTCAAGGCCATGCCCTCGCGGCTGGGCACGCTGTTGGACATGAAGACCTCGGACCTGGAGAAGGTGATTTACTTTCAGGATTACGTGGTCGTCGATCCGCGCGGCACCGCCCTGAAACCCAGGCAGATACTGTCCGAGGAGGAGTATCGCAACTCCATCGAGAAATACGGCGACGATTTCGACGCTCAGATCGGAGCGGAGGCGGTCCGCAGTCTGTTGAACAGGCTGGACCTGCGGGTCTTGAGCGGGCAGTTGCGCGAGGCGATCACCAAGACCAACAGCAAGCAGAAAATCAAGGACCTTTCCAAGCGACTGAGGCTGGTCGAAAGCCTGCGCAACAGCACCAATGATCCGACCTGGATGATCATGGACGTAATCCCGGTCATCCCCCCGGACCTGCGCCCCCTGGTGCTGCTGGAAAGCGGCAATTTCGCGACCAGCGACCTGAACGACCTCTATCGCCGGATAATCAACCGGAACAACCGCCTCAAGAAACTGATCGACCTCAACGCTCCCGAGGTCATCATCCGCAACGAGAAGCGCATGCTCCAACAGGCGGTGGATGCGCTGTTCGACAACGGGCGATGTCGCCGGCCGGTGCTGGGTTCGTCGAATCGTCCGCTCAAGTCGATCACCGATATGATCAAGGGCAAGCAGGGGCGCTTCCGCGAGAATCTTCTGGGCAAGCGAGTGGATTACTCCGCCCGCAGCGTGATCGTGGTCGGGCCGGAGCTGAAGCTCCACCAGTGCGGCCTGCCCAAGAAAATCGCCCTGGAGCTCTTCCAGCCTTTCCTGATCCGCAAGCTGAAGGACCGGGGCCTGGCGGACACGATCAAGAGTGCCAAGCGCATGCTGGAGCGCCGCGACCAGGAAATCTGGGACATTCTCGAAGAGGTGATCTATCAGCACCCCGTGCTGCTGAACCGCGCCCCCACGCTGCACCGCATGGGTATCCAGGCCTTTGAGCCGGTCTTGGTGGAGGGCAACGCCATCAAGATTCACCCCCTGGTCTGCAAGGGCTTCAACGCCGACTTCGACGGCGACCAGATGGCCGTCCATCTCCCGTTGTCCGTCGAGGCCCAGGCCGAAGCCCACGTGCTGATGATGTCCACCCACAACATTTTCAGCCCGGCCAGCGGCTCGCCCATCATGTCACCAAGCCAGGATATCGTGATGGGCATTTTCTACCTGACCTGCGAGCACCGGAAACAGGGGGAGCAGGCCGTCACCCGCAGCTTCAGCGATGTGACGGAGGCGTTGTTCGCCTACGAGCTGGGCAAGCTCGGGGTTCACGAACGCGTCCGCGTGCGCGTGCGGGGGCGAGAGAAGATCGTCGAGGCTCACGGACAATTGCCCAAGCCGATGCCTGTCAACGGCGTGATCGAAACGACCGTCGGCCGGCTGATCTTCAACGACATCGTGCCCGACCAGATGCCCTACTACAACTATCCGCTGAGCCAGAAGGGCGCCGCCCGGGTCATCGGTGACTGCTACGCCACGCTCGGCCGGAGAGCGACCATCGACCTTCTAGACGGCATCAAGGAACTGGGCTTCAAACGCAGCACCCT
>CAYYBO010000009.1:0-31626 GCA_964470125.1 uncultured Planctomycetaceae bacterium
AGGCTGGTTCGAGTCCTGCGGATACTGCTACGGTGAACCTTAAAATGCTCTAGAATGGCCTCTCTCGGCAGCGCTCGTTCAAGAACGCACGGTTCACCCGTACAATCCACGCGATGCCCAAGTCGATCCCCATCGTCTCGCTCACCATCCGGCAGCTCGCCATCCCCATGCGCGTCCGCTTCCACCACGCCGCCGCCCAGCGCAGCGTGGCCGACCCTATCATCGTTTCCGTCGAGCTCGCCGACGGCACCGTCGGCCACGGCGAAACCCACCCCCGGCCCTACGTCACCGGCGAGACCCACGAAGACGTCATCGCCGCGATTCGTTCCGTCTTTCTCCCCATGCTGGTGGAAATGCGCCCCGCCAACTTCGGACAGGTCATTGAAGCCGCCGCCTGCCTGCCCCTCGCCGACAGCCGCAGCCGTGTCATCACCGCCGCCCGAGCCGCCGTCGAGCTTGCCTTGCTCGACGCCTACGGCCGCGCCTTTGTCCGCTCGCTGGAAACCCTTGCCGGCTGGTTCGACGAGCCCTGGCTCGGCCCGCCGGGAAGCCGCCACACCGTCCGCTTCAGCGGTGTTGTCTCCGGCACAGATCCTCGACGCGCCTGCCGGACCATCCGCAAGATGCGTCTTTACGGCCTACGAGATTTCAAGCTGAAAGTCGGAGACGCGAACGACAAAGACCGCGTGGGGGCGTGCGTACATCTCTTGAGAAGAAAGCTCGCCGCCGGTAAGGCAAGCCTGCGGCTCGACGCCAACGGGGCGTGGTCCGCCGACGAAGCCACCGAGAGGCTCCGCGCCTGGCAGACTCTGCCGATCGCCTGCGTGGAGCAACCCATCTCCAAGGCCGATTCCGACGGCTGGCACAGCCTGGCCCGAAAGGCCTCTTTGCCTCTGATGGCCGACGAGTCGCTCGTCACGCCGAGTGACGCCGACCGCCTCGCCGCCCTCGGCGGCCCCGTCTGGTTCAACATCCGCATCAGCAAGAACGGTGGCCTCATCCCCGCCGTCCAGCTCGCCGTCCTCGCCCACCACCACGGCATCCCTCATCAACTGGGCTGCATGGTCGGCGAAACCAGCATACTCTCCGCCGCCGGTCGCTGGTTCCTGCAACTCGTCCCTTCCGTGCGTTTTGCCGAAGGCAGTTTCGGCCGCTTCCTGCTCAGTGACGACGTGGTCGCCAAGCCGCTTCGCTTCCGCTACGGCGGTCGCTGGTCTCCACAGCCCGGCCCTGGACTCGGTGTCGAGGTGGACAGCGAGAAGCTGGAGAAGTTGTCCATCGCCCCTGCGCTGAGGCTTCCTTTCTGAGATCGCCTCGCCCCCCTGGTGCGCTCCCCGCGCTTCCGAGAAGAGGATGATCCATCGAAGTGGTGGCCGCTCCAAGATACTTGGCGGCGCCACAGAGAGAAGCACAGTAGAGACGCTACATTCCGTCCTCTGGCGCTGTTGTCGGAGCGAGGGTCAGCAGTGCGTCCCAAAGCTGCATAGTGGCGTCGAAGTCCATGGTCGATTCTCCCGACTCGGCTTTCAGCTTGAGCAGCACCCAGTTGGACAAGGGGCGCCCGTTCAAGAAGAGGGCCGGTGTAACCTCGATGCCGAGGGCGCGGCCGATCTCGACATCCTCCTGGACGCGCTGCCGGCAAACCGGATCTCTCATCGCGGCGGCGAACCGCTCGGCATCGATGCCGACCGCCTCGGCCAAGGCCTCGTAGGGCCGCTGATCGAGGCGGCCCATGAAGTCGTGCAAACGCTTCGCATAAAGGGTGGACTGCTCGAGGGTGCCGGCCAGCCGGGCTGCTTCGGCGGTCTGGGCGGCGACGCAGGCGAAGTGATGCCCGCCTTGTGCGATGTAGGGGTTACACTCCGAAGCTTGCGGATAATGCTTGAAAACACAGCGCAGCCGATCGGGGAAACGCTCGATCAACTGCTCGGCCAAGTGACGGAAGACCCTGCACTTGGGGCATTGAAAATCGCCGAAGACCACGAGCGTGAACGATGCCTCGGCGGAGCCGATCGAGGGATCGTCATCACGGACCGGCACATCCCGTTGGGGCGACTGTCGGTAACGCCAGACAACGTATTCGGCATTGTTGACCGCCCTGAAATACTGCGTGCGAAGCTGACTGAACAGCACCCGCGCGTTGTAGGCGGTCAGCGTCGCCCCGATGATCCAAAGCACGGCCACGGCGAAGCCCGACACGGCGGCCACGCGAGAGCCGCTCGGATACGCTGCTTCCGCCGGGGCCTGCTCGGCCGCGTTCCGTCGCCGGGGCCAGGCAAGAACGGTGAAGACGAGAACACAGGAATTGACGACATGGGCGGCGATGCACCAAGTACACCAGACCGGCAATTGAAAGACAAGGACATACAGAAAGCCCGCCGAGCCGCACATTCCTGCAACAACGCCCAGCAAGGGCAGGAGGTGCCAGCGCCGGCCGGCGAAGTTTGGCAGGCCGACGGCGGCGAACCATAGGGCAAGAAGCGCGAAGTAGGCCAGGCCGAGCAGTGATGTCGGCACCGGGCCGACCTTCGCCCATTTGCTGTTGAGGACGTAGTCGCAGTTGATCGAGGCGGTCGGGGCGCAGACCTCGGCGCCGAAGATGGTCGCGGGCGCACCCGTTGGAGTGCCCAGGCGGATCAGCACGACACAGATGAAACAGCCGGCGAGGGCAAGAGCCAGGAGAACCCAACGGAGCCACATGGTGCGAGCGGGCCCGCCTGCGACAAACGGTTGATCGGACATGCAGAGCTTTCAGCTTTCAGCGGTCAGCAATCAGGTCAGGACGATTCAGCGGTCGGAGAGCTCCTCGCACCGGTGCCTTCGATACGGCACTTCCGGCTGAAAGTCGAGCACCCCAACGCCGCCGGTTTGTGCTCACACTTCCCGGATCGGCAGCTTGGCGGCCGGGGTCGCGGTCATCCGGCGATAGCCGGCCCGAAACCAGTATTGGGCAAGGCCCAGCAACCCGCCGACAAGGACAGGGCAAATGACGAAACGCACGAACAAGAAAAAAGCATCGGTCAGGCTCGTCGAACCGCCGGCTCTCCTCGACAACTCATCCGCCTCATAGAAAGCCGAGGGAATGCCAACGAGGTCGTCAGAGGCGATCCGCACCCAGGGGACCAGCATGGCCAGTGCCGCCAGGGACCAGACGCAGGCCCTGGCCAGGGCGGCGGTACCGCCGAGCTTGGCGTTCAACCCGATCAACAGGACCACCACGGAGATGCCGGCGACGATAATAACCGAACCTCGGCCCACGAAACCGGCGACAGCCAGCATCCATTCCAGCCCGTCCTGCCAGCGAGCGGCGGCGTCCGAAGCTTCCGCTCGACGCACCATGAACCACAAGAACACATGCAAGGCCACAGCCGCGAGCGCCAGCCAGAGGAATGCATTCTTGGCATGACGGAGGACCTCCAACGCAAGGAGGTGCTCGCGTCCGACATCCCTGCCCAGTGTTTCGACCTCATCCATGTCACTTGCCCAAAGGTATAAGGTTACGGGGCGCAGGCACTCGGAGCACCTGGCGAGACGAGCTCAGCAGCCTTCCGTCATCCCGCCGGTACTTGACCAGAAAAGCAACCTGCCGCCCGGCGACGTCCAGTTCATCCGGCCAGGGCAGGCGCAGGCCGTAGCCCCAGCCCATGCCGGTCGGTCTCTTGGCCCTCCAGGGATAGGCTTCGTGCGGCGGCAGTTCCCACGAGTGTAACAACGCCGCCGACTCGCTGCCCTTGGCGTCCCGATCCAGGCGGTACATCTCGACAAGGATGCTGCCGTTGCCGAACACGCCTTTGGGCTGGCTGGCCCCTTCGAGATAGACGGTCAGGCGCACTCCGTCGACTCGGCCGGTTCCGTCGTTGTTGAAGCAGAGCCACGGATCGGCGCTGAAGAACTTGTTGACGCGAATGATGTTGGATTCCATCCCGGGATCTTCGGCCCGCACGGAACCGGGTGACGATGCCGAAGCCCAGCCTTGCTCGGGGATCGGCCCGCAGCACGGCAGCGCTGCGGCAACCAGCGCCAGCATGATGACCATTGCTCTGTGTGTCGGCCGAGTCATGACTGTTGACGCCGCCCAATCGCCTTGGCGGACGCCGCCAAGAAGCAGAAGCCCCGGTGAAGCGTGCCCCGCCCGCTCAGGCCCCCTTCCAATCGCGGCGGGCGACCAGGTCCTCGCCCGCGGGAACCAGCGGGCCGTACCTGGGTACGGTCGGGCCGTACTTGTCCTCCGGTTTGGTTTCCGGTTTGACCTCGGGCTCTTCGCGTATTCCCCTGATCGGCTCCTCCAGCGGGCCGGTCACGGGCGGCTCTCCGCCGGGCGGAGCTTCAATATCCTCGATTTCCTGCTCCGGCGTCAGGCGGAGCTTCCCAAACATCGGGCTAGACTTCATCCCCTCGGTGATGATGCCGGATTCATCGCGAGATTCGACGCTAATCCGGCGGCCATCCTCCACGGTGCGCACGATTCGGGGGGTCAAGGCGATGAGCAACTCGGTCTTCTGCTTCGAGCGAGTCGTGGAACGAAAGAAGATCCCAAGGCCGGGTATGTCGCCGAGGAACGGAACCTTGGACTCACCCTCGCTCTCGGAGGTCGTGATCAGACCGCCGATGACCACGGTCTCGCCGTCCTTGACCGCAACGGTCGTCTCCGCGGACCGCTCGGTGAAAATGGGGGCCAATACGCCGTTGCCGATATCGATCGTGGAAGTGGCGATGGCGGAGATTTCCGGTTTGACTTTGAGATACACGAAGCCATCGGGGTTAATCTGTGGTTCGACATCGAGAATGATGCCCACTTTCTCATACTCAACCTGGCTGGAAACCTGGCCCGAATCAGAAACCTGAGTCCCGCGGATGAAGGGCACGTTCTGGCCGATGGTGATGTTGGCGGTCTGCTTGTCCTGGCACATGATCATCGGGCGCTGGATGACCTCCAGGCGGCTGTCGGACTGCAGCGCCCGAACCAGGAAGTTGAAGTCCTCGCCGGTAATTGTAAAACTGAAGCCGGCCAAGCCGCTGCCGGCAGCCCCTACGTCGGTGCCGCCGATGACGTCGAAGTGGCTGCTTTGCAGAACCCCGTTTCCGCCGGCAACCGCGGTCTCGCTGAAGCGGAGTTCCTGAAGAGCGAACTCCATCCCCATCTCAAAGCGGTCATCCAGCGTAACCTCCGCGATCATCACCTGGATCATCACCTGCGGCGGGGCCTGGTCGAACTGCTCGATGATCGAGAGGATCTTGGACCGATAGCGTGGGCTCACCGACACCAGCAACTGATTGGCATCCTTGTGGGCGATGACCGAGATCTCTTGATCCATCTTCTGTTGAGCGGAGATGGCGTCACCCAGACGATCCAAACGCTGCTGCTCGGCCTGGACCCACGAATCGAGAGCCGTCTGCATGTCCTCGGCCTTCTTGTTGACTACTTGCACGACGACGTTCTCTCGATCCTGAATCGTGCGCGAGTCAAGCTGGTCTATAATGTCGGCGACGACGTCGATGTCCTCCGGCCAACCGGCGGCAATGACCGAGTTGGTCCGCTGCTCGGCCACAAAGGTGGTCTTCGGCCGGCCGAAAGTCCCCTTGCCCATCCGGCCGCCTTCCTGCGACATCGCCGTGGGAACTGCTCCCGTGGAGCTGAGGCCGCCTTCGACCTGGATCTCTCGCCCCTTCTGGAACTCGCGCTCCTGCTCGGAGCCTTGGTCCTGGGCGAACATCTTGTCGAGTAGATCCACAATGCCCTGGGCGTCGGAGTTGACCAGGGGAAAGACCCTCACCAGGACCGGCCTCTTCTGGATGCGGTCAAGCTGGCGGATAAGCTGCTCGATCAGCTTTAAAGAGGTCGGCGGGGCGACGACGATGACGCTGTTGGTCCGCTCGCTGTAGCTGATCTGCACGTTCTCGCGGATGGTTTTGAGAAAGACCTCCCTGCCGCGGGGATCCTTGGTGGCATAGCTAATCAGCATCGAGCTGAGCTCGCGGATGTCCTCGGTCTTGGCCCCTCCGCCGTCGCGAAGCTGGCCGGTCATGATTTCGTTGAGCAACTCGGACATCTTCTTGGCGTCCTCGTTCTCGCAAAGGAAGACGCCGATTTCAGCCTGTCCTTTGACTTCGGTCTGATCCAGACGGGCCACGAGGGCGGCGATGTTGTCGAGCTCTCCAGGAGGGGCGGCCACGACGACTGAGTTGGTCCGCTTGTCCTCGACCACGGCGATGGTTCTGCCGCCACGGCCCTCGCCGCCCTGGGTGGACTTGTACAACTCCTCCAGAATCTCCTTGACCCGCTCGGCCCTGGCCCGCTCCAGCGGGAAAACCTTGACCATGTCTATCAAGGTCGAGGGCCGATCCAGCCTGCTCACCAAATCCTCGATGAGAATGTGATCCTCCTTGGAGGCGTTGATCAACAGGCTGTTGCTGGAGTCGTTGGACTCGACGGTCACCTTAACGTTGGGAACCTGCGGCCCGGTGGCCCCCTGGCGCGGCTGGTTTCGCTCCTGGAAGATGTTGGTGATCATCTCGCCGACTTTGGAGGCCGGGGCCTCGCGGAGCGTGTACACTCTCATGGTCTGGCCCGGTTCGCCGGGCCGCACATCCAGCTTCTTGATCATCTCCACGGCGCTGTCGATGCCGTCCTTGGTGCCGCCAACGACTATGCGGTTGCTGCGCTCATCGGCGAAGACGGTAATGCCGAACCCGCCCTTGCCGGAGCCGCCCTCCTGGCGAATCCGGTCCAGGTTGTCGAAATGGTCTTTGATCTGGGCGGCGATCTTCACCGCGTCGCCATACTCGACCAGGATCAACTTGGTGATGGCCGCGTCCCAGGGGGTGGCCACGCTGTTCATCCGCTTGTAGATTTCACGGGCCAGCTCCATGTTCTCCGGGCTGGCAGACACAATGAGAATGTTGGAGCGATCGTCAATGGTGACGGTGACCTTCTCCCGAGTCTTGGCCTGAGCGCTCTCCCCGGAGGCGCCGGGTTTGTACACGCCCTCCTTAAACAGCTCGTCGATGGTGTCCTTGACCCGCTGGGCCTGGACGTTGTCACAGACAAAAAACTCGACCTGACCGGGGACGCCGAGTTCCTCGTCGAGTTCCACGATCTTCTGCATGAGGACGTCGTAGTTTTCCCGCGAGGCGGCGACCAGCAGGGCGTTGGTCACTTCGTCGACCTCGATGGCCACTTTGTCCTCGGGGCGGACCTTGCCGTCCACGGTGCGCATCTCGGCCCGCTTGTCGAACAGGGCCTTGAGGGCAGACGACAACTGCTTGGCCGAGTTGTACCTCAAGCGAACAATGTAGATGTTGGCCATGGGGTTGAGTTCGAGGCTCTCGATCTTGTCGACAACTGATTTGATGGCCTCGAAGTCGGCCTTGCTGGCGGCGACAATGAGTGAATTGCTGCGCTCGTCGGCGACGATGGCGGGGATTTCCAGCTTCAAGCCCTTCGAGCCGGACTCCTGCTGCTTCTGGCGGTCCTCCCAGAGTTTCTTCAACTTGTCCGCCAGGTCGACGGCGGTGCTGTTGCGAACGGTGATGGTGCGGATGTCCTCGATCAAGGCGGTGGAGGGGACATCCAGATCCTTGATGAGCTTGCGCAGCTCCTCCATCCGGGCGGGTTTGGCGGCGACGATCAGCGATCGCGCCCGGGGGTCGCCCTTGATGACGACTTTCTCGGCCTTGTCGGCGTTGGGACCGGTACCCTTCGGCAGGGCGTCAGCGCGATCCTTCATCATCTCGGTGAGGGCCGTCTCCAGGGCGCTGGCGCTGGCGTACTCCAGCTTGATGATCTGGAAGGGCATCACGTCCAGGCCCTTGACGTCCAAGTGGGCGATCATGCCTTCGAGGATGGACACGGCCTCGGGCCGTCCGACGATCATGATCTGGTTCGTGCGGACGTCGGCCTTGACCACCGCCCTGTAAACCAGCGGGCCGGCCTCGCCGTCGGGCACGCCGGATTTGTCGCCCTTGCCGCCCGCGCGGAGGGTCAGCTCCTCGCTTTCCTTGAGAAACTTGTCAATCTGGTCGGCCAAGCCGTCGGCGTCCGCGTACTGCAACTGGACAACCTTGTACTGCACCTCGGCCCGGGCCGGCTCGCGGTCAAAGGCCATGGCGATCTGCTTCATGATGAGGCAGTTTTCTTGAGTGCTGGCGATGATCAACGAGTTGCTGTCTTTGTCGCCGAAGACGGCGATCGGGCGATTGAGGTCGATGGCGGCGATGATTTCGCCGTGCTCGTCGAGCAGCCGCATCCGGCGGATGAAGTCCTTCATCGGCGTATCACCTGTGGCAGCCTTCTTCAGCAGTTCGTCGAGCAGCTTGCCCAGCGTGTCCGCCTGGGCGACGCGGAGCGGGACGACCATGATGTCCGCCTGACCCATCGGGGACTTCTGCCCCTCCTTGGTCTCCGGCAGCTCGGCGTCCAGGCTCTCGATGATCTTCTCAGCGAAGCCGAGGTCGGCCTCTCCACCGGTGATGAGCACGGAGTTGGTCTGGGGGTCAAGCTCGATGGTGATGTGATCCGCCGGCAGCCCCATCTGCTTGAGATAGGAGCCGATCATTTTCTTCAGCACGTCGCCGGCCTCGGTGACGCGGCGGTTCTGGAAGGTGAAGCTGCGGATCCGCTTGTCGATGTCCTTGACGGCGCTCTCGTTTTTCTGGATCAAATCCAGGGCCTGGGCCATCTTCTCCTCGGTGGCGGCGATATAGAGGCCGTTGGTGCGGGGATCAGCAATGACATTGACTTGGTCTTCCGGCCGCACCGGGCGTTCGCCTACCTTCTCAATCTGTTTGAACACATCCGCCAACGTCTTGGCCAAGTCGGGCGCTCGCGAGTTGTTCAGCCTGACGTACTCGATCTTCTTCTCGGGCAAGGCGGTGTCGAGCATCTCCAGGATGGCCTCGATGACTTCGAGGTCCTGCTCGTTGCCTTCGAAGATTATCGTGTCGGAGCCGGCCTCGCCGATGGTCATGGGCGCGCCGGACAATCGCTGACGCATCGCTGCTTGTGCCTCCGGTGAGATGAATGGACCGGCCGGCTGTGTGGCGGCTTGGATCATCTCCTCCGGCGTCTTGCCGGGCGGCGGTACCGGAGGCGGTTGATCTCCGCCTCGACGCTCGGGAGGAAGACCTTTCGGTGGTTCCTTGGGTTTGGCCGGCTGAGGAGGAGGCTCCTGAGCACCCTTGGCGCTGACAGGAGCTTTCGGCTTCGATTCCGCCGGCCGGCTGGCCGGACGCTCGCCCGCCGCTGGGCGGCTGGTCTTGGCGTCCGCGGGTTTCACGACCGCCGGAGCAGCCTCCGGCTTCTTGGCGGCCGCTTCACCCTTGGGGGAGGCGTCCTTGCTCGTCGGCGTCGGCTGTTGCTTCTCGATCTTGTTGATGGTGAACGTCTTGGGCTGCGTTGCGGCCGGTCGCGTGGTCGCGGGCTGTGTCGACGGAGCCTGGGCAAGCGCACTCGCCATGATCACCTGCGAGAAGAACACCGGCAGTGTGGCGGCGTAGGCGGTTCCACCGACCTTGGCCTTCGGCTGGTCCTTTTCGTATCGCCGGTGCTGCGTCCAATCGGCGTCGCCGCGTCGGCCGCCGCCGGGCCGAGCGCCGCCGCCCTTACCCTGGCCGCCTTGCTGAAACTGCTCGATCAATTGCTTGGCTTGCGCGGGAGTGAGCGTCTTGAGCTTGATGACCTTACGACCCGTCCCGCCGGCGGGGCCCATCGCCACCAACTCGTCGACCAGCCTTTTGACCTCCTCAAACTGGGCCTTGGAGGCAGCGACAAGCAGGGCGTTGGCTGTGGTGTCCGCGCCGATGCTGACCAGGCTGGGCTTGTAGTCCTTGTTGAGCTTCTGCTTATTCTGTTCGTTCTCGTTGACCTGCCGCTGAATGGTATCCGCCAATTCCTCCACGTTCCGCCCGACAGGAATGGGCAGGATTCGCACGCCGCTGGTCTCGTCGACCATTTCGGCGTCCAGCCCCTCGGCCATCTTCTTGATGAGGGCGAACTCGGCGGGCTTGGCTCGGACGATCAGGCTGTTGGTGGCCTCAACGGGAACGATGGTCGGCGGCACATAGGCGGTGCCGCCGGTCTTCTTGCGGGCGGGATCGTTAAACGTACGATCCAGCGTCGTGGCCATCTCGCTCGCGCTGGCGTTGGCCAGTTTGATGGTCTGCGGAACGTTGGCCCCGTCGGTCTGCTCGACGTCCATCTCCTGAATCTTGGCCATCACGTCCTGCACCGTCTCCGGCTTGCCAACAACGATAATGGCATTGAGCGACTCCACGCTGGTCAGCCGCGTGTCGCCGGCCAGGACGGCTTTATCCTGTTCCTGCTGACCGCGGCGTCCGCCGCCCCACCACCAGGGGTTCTCGTTGCCCTGGTTCTCCTGCGTCCGCTTGGAGATCTTCAAGTACTCTGTCAGGATGGTCAGCATCTCGGCGGCGTCCATGTACTTCAGGGCCACCATCTCCATGACCCTCTTGCCGCCGGGCGGCTCGTCGGTGTCGATGTCCTTCAGCAGATCGTCGATGATCTCCTTGGTGGTGTCCGTGCAATAGACGATGAGCATGTTGCTGGCCGGCTCGGCCATGACGGTGACTTGGTTGTCGAGCTGCTTGGCGGACGATCCGCCGTCCGCCCACCAGGGACGATTGGCGCTCTGCCGCTGCACGCCGGCCTTCTTGTCGAAGAAATCCTGCAGCGTCTTGGCGACCTCGTCGGCCACCGCGTACTTCAGCGGAACCTTGAAGATTTTCAGCGCTCCTATGGTCGGCTGCTGGCTGAGGACCTCGATGACCTGCGTGTTGATCTTCTCAAACTCGGCGTCGGTGGCGAAAACCAACAGAGTGTTGGTCGGCTCGTGAAACTCAGCGCTGGGACCGTCGCGACGACCGCCCTGCGCGCCGAACAGCTTGTTGACGTTGTCGGCGACGCTCTTGGCCGAAACCAGCTCCGGCATGGACACAGTATGGACGGCTCGTCCGCCCTGCACGTCTATTTGATCGATCAACTCCTTGACCTGCCGCAGCTCCTCGGCGTTGGCCAGAACGGCGATCTTGGTGGTTCCTTCAATGGCCCGCACGGTCATCGCCCCCCCTTGCGTCCGCCGCCCGCGGTTGGCCGCGTCGAAGATCTGCTGCAAGCTGTTGGCCACGTCCACCGCGTTGGTGTTGGCCAACTCGATGATATTCTGCGTTCGCAACTGATCGCCGGGCTTGTCCATCTCCTCGACAAGCTGGCCGATCTTCTCCATGTTCTCGCGGGAAGCGGTCACGATGACGCTGTTTGTCCACCAGTCCTGGGTGGCCGAGACCGCGTCGCGCGGCGAGGGGCTTCGCCCGATCTGCCGGAACGATTCGACGATGGCGTTGTAGACCGAACCGGGGTCCGCGAAGGTCAGCTTAAATATCTGGCGGACGCGCTCGCTCTCCCCCTGTTGAGCCACGTCCAGAGCCGCGACCATCTGCTCGATGTCCGCGAACATGTCCGTCACCGCCGTCACGATCAGATTATTCGAGGCCACATCAGCGGCAATGGAAACCGGATATCGGCCGCGCTGATCCGGCATGGTCTTGGCCTGGACCGCCTCGGTCAACGGGCGGACCAGTTCGTCGGCGCGGGCGCTCTTCAAGGGCATGAAGCGCGTCTCCTTGGCGCCGTGCTCGGGCATCCGGTCGGTCTCGCTGATCAACTTGCCCACCAGTTCCATGTTCTTGGGGCTGGCAGTCACGACGATGGAGCGGGTGCCGTCCTCGAAGCTGGCCGTAACCTGGTCGCTGGGACTGCGGCCGCCCCGACCCTGGAATTGCTGATTGATGATGCTGGCCATGGTCCAGGGAGTGACGAACTGCACGCTGAAGGCCTTGGTCATCCGCTCCGAGACCTCGACGTCCATCATGTCGATCAGCTCTCGGGCCTTCTTGTGGTTGGACTCGTTGGCCGTGACCACGATCGTCCGCGTGTCCGCGTCAACGCTGGTGGTGACTTGGTCGCGCTCGGCGATTCTCGCGCCGCTGGTGCGGGTGAACTGTCTGTTGATCGCTTCCTGCACGCTCTGGGGATTGGCGTACTTGAGGACGTAGGCCCGCGGCGTGCGCTCGCCGGCCAGCACCACGCTCTCCTTGTCCAACTCCGCAAGCTGCTTGTCGAAAACCGCCTTGGTGCTCGGCGAACAATTGATCAACAGCATGTTGGCGTTGGCGTCGGCCGTGATGGTGAAGGCGACCTGCGGCCGGTTGCCTGTCGTCTGCCGCCACTTGTTCATGAAGTCTTCAATGGTCGTCTTGATTTCGTCGGCCCGGGCATACTGCAACAGCACCTGGTAATCCTGCAGCGGCTCACCGATGGCGGTCATCAGCGGATCGACGATGTTCCTCTGAATCTTCTCGTGCTGCGTGGGGTTGGCGTTGACGGTGACGATATTGCCCTGGGAGTTGAAGGTGACCGTCGGCGGGTTGACGCCCGTCGTCCTGGCGTTGTCGTCGCGAAACAGTTCGTTGATGTTGCGGGCCACGTCGCCGGCGACGATCGGCGGCTTGAAGGCGTAGGATTTGGTCTCCAGCCTCAACTGCGGCTCGACGTCAATCTGCTTGAGCACGTCGTCCAGGATCATGAACGTGACCGGTCCGCCGGTGACGATCAGCGAATTGGTGCGGGCGTCGGACACCACACCGACCAGGTCCAGCTTGTAGTTGCCCAGCCCGCCGGTCTGCACGGCCCTGGCCATCATGGTGGCGAGCTTCTGCTCCACGTCCACCGCCGAGGCGTATTTGAGCGGAAACGACTTCACCTGGACGTTGCTGGGGGCCGCGTCCATCTCCCTGGCCATGGCGCTGATCTGCTCGAAAGCCTCATCGTCCGCCCCGGTGACGTAAACCGTGTTGTTGGACTTCACGCCCTTGATGGCGATGTTCTGCTTGGCCCCGCGCTGAGAGCGCGTGTCGGCGAAGATGGCCTGCAAGTTCTGGGCGATGGTCTCGGCATCGCCGAACTGCATCTTCACCGAACGCCGTTGCTGCTCGATGGCCACCTTCGAATCCATCTCCGCGATCTGCTTCTCGATCTCGGCCATCTGCGGAGCGGGCGCCTTGACCACGATCGTCGCGGTGGAGGGGTCGGCGGTGATGATGATATCCTGGGCCTGCTGCGGCCCGGCGCCCCCGAACACCGACTTGATCGCGCTGGCAATGGCCTGGGCGTCGCCCTTGACCGCGATCTGCTTTATGTTGGAACCGCGGCTGTCGTCAATGTCCAGTTCCTTCACGACGTCGACTACCGCATCCAGATCGCTCACCTGGCCGGCCAGGATGACGCTGTTCGTGCGCGCATCGGCGTTGACCGAAATGGCCCCGCCGCGACGCGCCCCGCCACCGGGTGCACCCGGGGCCGCGCCCGGCGCGCCCGGCACGACCTTGCTGGCAATGTCGCGAACGATCGCGGCCACGTCCGTCGCCCTGGCGTTGACCAGCGGCACGCGACGCATCTCCTGCTTGGTCGTGTCCGGCTGCTTCTCCAGGTCGTTGATCAGGCTCTCGATCAAGTTCAGCGTGTCGGGAGGAGCCTGGGCGATGATCGAGTTGGTCTGCGTCACCGCGGTCAGTTTGACGTTCTCCTCGCCGGTGAGGAGGACGCCCTGCCCCTCCTGGCCCTGCATCTGCAGCATCTGCTGCTGCATCTGCGCCTGCTGTTCAGGGCTCATCTGTCCGCGCTGCTGACCCTGCATCACCTGGCGCACTCCCTTCGCGCCGCCGAGGCCGAGCACGTCCCTCAGGTTTTGCACCACCTGCGTCGCATCAAGCGTGACCAGCTTGAAGATGCGGATGGTCTGCTCTCCCGGGGGCACTTCCTTATCAATCTGTCGCAGCAGATCGATGATCAGCGGAATGTCGGACAGCGGGGACACCACGAACAGGCTGCGGGTGCGGACGTCGGGTACGATCCTGACCCTACCCGGCGCGGCCACCACCGCCGGCTCGGGCTGCTGTTGGGCTTGGCGGGCGTCTCGCTGACCGGCCTCGCCCGGCCTGCCGCCGGCCTGCCCTGGCGCCGCTCCTGGCTGCCCAGGGGCGCCGGCCTGCGCGCCTTGACGCGGCTGCCGCTGGCGCGGCGTCTGGATGGCTTGCGGCTGGTTGAAAACATTGTTCAGCAATTGGGCGGCGGTGTTGACCTCCACGTACTTGAGCGGAAAAACGCGATAGACCGTCGGCGATTCGCCGCTGGTCAGTTCGTTCACCAACGTGGAGATCGACTCCAACTCCTTCTCCGGACCGATGACGATGAGCTTGCCGGTATCTGGATCCAGCGTAATGAGCACTTCCTGGCTTGGCTGAGTCGAGGTCGCTGCAATCTCCCCGGCGGGCTGCGTGGGAACGACTTCCGGCGGTATCGCATCCCCCTCTTCGGACGGCGACGATGATGCCGCGCCGCCGGGCTGCTGGACGCCGGCCGGCTCCTCGTCAAGCTGCTGTGCGGCAGCCCCAAGCATAACCGGGAGCAGGCACAGCGGCAGTCTGCAAGGGTGGATCGCACCGATGGTGGTCGGCGGCTGGGGAGTTTCCTCCTTCTCCTTATCGGCGTGAATGTCAATGACCGGCACGCGCGTGTCTAGATCGCCGAGGTCGCCAACGATCAGCTTGGCCCCGGTGGGGCTGACGTAGTTCTTCTGAATCAGCAGAAGGAGTTGTTCCGGCGAGAACTTCTTCGACTCGACGACGATCATGTCGGGTCGGTCTTTTCGCCTCGCATCCGGCACGTCGAACATCTCGATGAGCTTGATGACTTCATCTTTCTGAGCCGGCTTGCAGTTCTTGACGATCAGCGTGTATTCATCCGGCCCTTCCTCGAACTTGATGCTCGAAGAGGTCTTGGGACCACTGCTGAGAAGATCTTCAAGCGTCCAGCCGATATCCCAAGCTCTCTTATGCTTGAGTTGATAAACGAAGAGACCCGCGATAGTCCCTACGGGATCAATAGTTCTCCCATCCACGTTTTCTGACTCACCCAGGATCAGTTGCAGTTGCCTCTCGATCTCTGGGAAGTCTTTGGGCATCGCTCGGACATAGATCACATTCGCGAAGATGTCTGGGTATATCGTGATTGTGCCGCCGCTCAAGGCGCCGGCCGCCGCCGGCCGGGGGGCCCCCGGTCTGCCCGGCGCGCCCGGTGCCGCCGGAGCAGGCACACCGCTCGGTCCGCTCAGGCCCAGCATTGCCTGGAGCTTCTTGGCGTCTTCCTCGGCGTCCTCCACCGCGTACTTGCGGCTGACCGCGGTCTGGTCAACAACGTCCAGTTCATAGAACAGCGTGATCGCCTTGGCGACTTCGTCCTGCGGACCACTGAGGATAATCCGGCTGCCGCTGGCCACGATCTTCACGGCACCGCCCCCCGCAGCGGCCTGCACCGCCGCGGCTGCGGCGGCCGCCGCCCCTTGAGGGCCGCCGGCTCGGGGCATCCGCGGGCTGCCGGAACCAACCAAGCTCATCAATGCCTCGGCTAGCTCCGCCGCGGGACGATGCTCGGGAACAAGGATGACGCGGGTGTCCGCCTTGTCGCCGCCGACCTGCTCCATCTTGGCGATCAAGTCCTGGATCTGGCCGAGTTCCTTCGGCGGAGCGTTGATCAGAAGCGAATTGGTGATCGGCTCGGCGACGATACGGACATTCGATCCGCCGCCGACAGCCGCAGCGGGTGCCGGCACTGGTCGCGGAGGCTGACCGGGCGCCCCCGGCTGCATCACCATCCGCGGAGCGGCCGCGCCGCCACCGCCGCCTATGCTCTGCAACAGGATCGGGGCGATCACGTCAGCCTGCACGTTCTCCAGATGGATCACGGTCAGCGGCCATTCGCTCTCCACGTCCAATTGCTCGATGAAAGGAGCGACCTTCTCGATGAACTCCGCCTTGGCGAAGACCTTGACCGCGTTCTTGAAGGCGTCGACGGTGATGAGCTGGGCGGGTGAGCCAGGCGTTCGCGCCGCCGGCGCCGGGAACAACTGCTGGAGCATGTTGGCCACGTCAGCGGCCTTGGCGTTCTTCAGCTCGAAGCTCTGCAGCAGCGGCGTTCCCATCGACGCCTGGCCGTCGAGCGTTTGGATCAGAGAGTCGATCCGCTGCCAATCCTTGTCCGGGCAATACACGATCAGCAGGCCGGTGGAATCATCGGGGATGAATTTGGCCCCGCCCGGGATCGAGGAACCAGGCACCTGAACAGGCATGGCGGCCTGCGGCTGGCCGGGAGCAGCCGGCCGGGCAGGCATCATCCTTGGCGGCGCGGTGCCGCCGACGAGCTGACTGAGTGTCTGAGCCACGACACTCGGCAAGGCGTTCCTAAGCTGGACGAAGTGCTCTTTGGCGTCCTCTTCGTGGGGAACGTCAAGCTTGTCGATCAGCTCGCGAATCCTGGCAATCTCGCTCTTGCCGCATGAAATCAGCAGCTTCCTGCTGGACTGTACGGCGATGCGAGGCGGCGGCACGCCCTTCTGAGCCATCGGGGCAAGGAGCGCCGCCAGTGCCGCTTGCACGGTGGCCGCCTCGGCGTTCTTGAGCTCGACAATCTCGGTTAGATCATTGGTGTCGGGGACATCCCACTGCTTGACCAAGGCCTCAGCCTTCTCGACGCCGATCTTGCTGCCGAACACGATCACGGAGTTGCCGGCGGGATCGGCGACAAGATCACGGTCATACTCGGCGTCGACCTCCGGCGAAACGTACTCGAGGGCGGCCTTCTGCTTGATGCCCGCCTTCTGCTGCTGGAACAGAGGCTTCAGCACAGCTTGGATCATCATGGCGCTGGCGTGCTCCAGCCGAATGACCTTCATCGACTGGCCTTCGACCGGCGCGCCGCTGTCCAGCTTATCCACCATCTGGGCGATTTCAGTGAGGATGTCGTTCGGAGCCTTGACGATCAGACGGTTGTTCTTGGGCTCGGGGAGGATTGTGATCTGCTTGGCCCGGTCGGCCTTCTGGTCCACGCCGGGGCCACCGGGAACCCGCGCCGTTGGCGCAATCGGCGGATAAAACTGCTTGAGGATATTCGCCAAGTCGACCGCCTTGGCGACCTTGGGCGTCAGCACGAGCATGGGCCGCATGTCAGGCGGCGGCGGGGCCTTCCTGGCCACCGTCCGGATGACGTCGCGGAAACGATAGTGCTCTTCAACCAAGCCGGTTAGCTCGATCTCGTTCTCTCCGACGACCTCAGTTCCGTAGGTGTCGGTGAACATGGGCCGGAATTCCTCGATCACCTGAAAAGCAGACCAGCCCTCGGGAACCTTGAAGCGAGTCAGGCAGATGTCGAAGCGATCCAGCTTGGCGGCCTCGAACTCCTCGAAGGTGATGAACATCTTCTCCGGCGGAATCTCTCGCATCAGATCCGGCAACCGGTTGATGGTCAGGTAGTTGTCTTTCCTTCGGACGAGATACTTGTTGAGCGGCCGGGCCAGGAGCAACTCGTTGAGCTGTTCGAGGGCCTCCGCGTAGTTGAACTCACGAGGACTGCGAAAAGTGAGGCTGTCGTTCAGGGGAGGATCGGGCTGGTTCAGCCAAGGCAGGCCGCTGACCCGCGAGAAATCCACCAGCACCTCGCTCCAGGGCGTGTTGTCGTAGTCAAACCGGTAGGTCTTGGACTCGGGGTCCGGCGGTCCGACGACGAACGTCATGGTGGTGAATGTATTGGTCAACGGCGGCGTGGACGTGGTGCTGCCGCCGCTCCCGGTCGGGCCTCCTGGCCGCGTACCCGGCCTGCCTGGCTGACCGGTCGGTGTAGCCCCGGGAAGCGGCTGTTGGTGACCGGGAGGCACTCTCGGCCCGGCGGTCGGTTGCTGCACTTGAGATGAAGCACCCGGCGGCGTCTGAGCCGGCCGGCTCGGCAAAGCCCTCGGCGGGCTGCCAACACCCGGGCGGACTCCAGCGGCATTCAATGCTCGCCCGTCTCGCTGGCCGGCCCCTGGTCTGGCGGCGGATTCTCCTTGGGCCGCGCCCCTTCCGTTCGGTGCGCCCGGCCTCTGCCCCCCGGCGGGGGTCCTGGGGCCTAGGGCTGCAGGTTTGTCGGCCTTCTGAGTTGTGGTGCCGGCCTTGCCGATGGAGGCCATCGCGGCCTGTTTGGCGGCGTCGAGTTCCTCATCGCTGGCGTGCTCCTCGGCCTGCTCCTCGGCATTCTGCTGCAAAGGCGTCACGCCCGGAGGCTCGGCCTCGTCTTCTTGCTCGCCAGCTTCCGCGGCCACCGCCTTCTCCTTCTCTTCCTCTTCGCCTTCGCTCTCCGACTTCTCCTCTGAGGGCGCGGCTTCCTCCGGTGGAGGCAGCTCCTGCTCCGTCGCCCCCGCGGTGGATTCCTCTCCCTTCTCCTCTTCCTCTGGCGCGATCGGCTCCTTCTCTTCCTCCACCTCCTCTTGGGTGGCAGGCTGCGTCGGCGGTTGGCCGTTCTCATTCACCGGGGGGTCAATCGCCGACAGCGCCGAAACAGGCAAGCCAAAGAGAAGGCAAATCCACAGAACGCCCCAGAGGCCGCGAAAGATGAATCGCGGATTGTGAGAATCTATTGACTTCATGGTCATGCCTCCGCACCGACCGCCTCGAGGCCGGCCCCGTCTTCCCCCCTGCATCCTTCCGGTAGCCATAAGCCCTCTCTTGGTGGACGTTCCGCGTCGGAACGACCGGCCATGCCGCCTCAATGCCGAGACCACTCGTCGATCGCCACGGCCAGCTCCACCTCGCTCTTGGCGGAGAGTTGGAATCTCTCGCTGAAGTTCCTTCCCAGCGGGTAAATGTAGTAGTTGCCGCTGGGCATTTGCACGATGCCGCCCAACGGATGCACGGCGAGCAACATGCCCCCGTCGATTGCCCCGGCGTCCCCGGCGCGGATCACCTTGCGTTCCTGGCCCGCGGAGGCGATCAATTCGTTGATCCCCTCGTAGGTCAGCAGGCCCGTTACCGTATACGCGGAATCCGCCGGCGGGTCCTCAACCGGTCGCCGTAAATCGGCGATTTCTTCCTCCGGCTCGGCCGGGACGGTGTACGTCTGCTTGGCGGCGGCAGGGGTGAAGGTCCTGGACGCGGTCTGCTGGCCGGACGGATATCGGGCCGTCACCGTAAGTGACTTGACCTCGCGATACTGCCGCACATCCGATCGGCCGGGCTTGAAGATCATGGTCGGCTCGCTCACCTTCGTGCCGTCCTTGGTCGTCAACACCACGTCGCACTCGACGGTCTCCGAGTGTTGGTTCTCCAACGCGAGATCGATGACCTCGGGCGGCGGAGGGTCGTGGTGAACGGCCACCTGATAGGTCCAGTCCCTCCTCGTCCCGAACTCGAAGCGCTTCGGACCAAAGACTTTGCCGTCGGCGTAGGTGCCCTCGATCTCCACGATGTCGCCTTTGCCCTCCACCGAGAGGTTGGACCTGCTGGCTACCGGCTTCACTTCTTCGCCGGTGGGCTTGTTGCGATGGTAGAAGGCGACGCGCACAACCACCGTCTTCCAATCCTGGTTGTCAACCATGACCACGTTGGACGGGGGCGGCTCATAGGGCAGGAAGATATTGCGATCCGCAAGGGTACGATACGCTTCGTTGTCGGCCAAGTGCGTGCGAAACGGGTGTAACGGCGATGCCGCCTCGCTGGGCAGCACTTCGGCGACGGCCACTTCGGGAACCTTCTTGGCATCTACCTGCGGCAGCACCGGCGTCTCGATGGAAAGTTCGAGCTTGACCAAGTCGCGGCCCCGCCGGGCGTCCAACGGCGACAAACTCAATCGCGTAATCTGGCACAGATACGGCGTCTGGTAGATCTCCCTCAGGAAGGCAATGACCTCCGTGAAGTTCCCCTCGACGCCGATGCGCTGGGCGACCGTTCGAATGCCCGTGCCTGTTCCAACAAACGTCCCGCTGGTGGACGCAAACACCGCGTCATCGAAGCCGTGCCGTTTGGCGATCTCCTTGAGATCAGCGCTGAAGCGATCCTGAGCCCTATTCAGGTCAAAGGCGAACGTCTGCCCGACGAAGGTCACCCATTGGTTGGCGAAGATTTCCCGGGATTGGATTTCGCCGTCCAGTTCCGCCTCCTCGGCGACGAGAGCGACGATCGTGGCCCTGTCCTTGACCAACGGTTTGACGAACAGGAAATTGACCGCGTTGTAGAGGACCACGACGGCCAGAGCACCGCCGATCAGCATCGCCAGGAGCCGTTCGCGTGGATTCATGGCCCCTCCTTTGACGCGGCCTCGAGCGGCGAAACGGAGACGGCGTTGCCCACGGAAGACGCCCCGTTCGCCGGCGCCGGCAAATCATCGTTCCCTTGGTTCGCCGGCCTCGGCTCGGTCACGCCGGTGCCGGAGAGGTCTTCGAGGCTCTCGGAGTCCGGCCTGGCCTCCTCCTGCGCAGGCTCCTTGGCCTTCGGGCGAGATCGCGGCGGCAAGATCGCCTCGACATCCGTCTCCGAGCGATAAATGCCCGCTTCCCGACGGCCGCCGATGGGCGTCTCCTTGCCCGACTTCACCTCCTTGAAGCCCAACTCCACCAGCCTGTCGCTGATCTCGTTCACTTTGCCGAGCGAGGCGGTCCGCAGACGGGCCACCATCCGACCATCGCGGACGGTGGATCGAGGCCTTGATCGAGACTCGAAGTCCACTCGCGTGACCGTGGCCTCTTCCTCCGGCGGAAAATTCTCGGTGAGGGTGATCAAGACCTCCGGCCAGTATTGCTCGGAATCCCTCCAACTCTCCAAAGCCTCGACTTGGGCCTTGAAATCGCGAACCACCTGGGCCTGCTTCCGTTTTGGCTCGATGCGATCTTCCATGATCTTGATCTTCTCCTGCATGGGCAGGACGAGCTTCACGTAGGAAGTGGCCGCGGCCCCGATGAAGACCAACAACGTCGCGACGGCGATGGGAACCTTCCTCAGCCGCACCTGGCGTTTGCTGACCGGCCGCTTGGGGTGCAGAAAGTCGAAAACCGTCAGCCCCTTCTGGCCTGAAGTCATGGCCATGCCGAGGGCGGCGCTAAAACCGCGCAGCTCCCTGGCCCGCTGGGGAGTCAGGTCAAACGCCCTCTCCGGCGAGTACAACTCGGCCTGGGCGGCGAATCGAGCGGCCAGGATCTGCCCCAGGTGGGCCTCAAGGCCGACGGCCCCGCAGACCACAATCCTGTCGATGGTGATGCCCGCGTCCGTCGCCCGATGAGCCTCGAACGAACGGACGATTTCCACCATCAAGGCGTTAACCGCCCGGCGATCTACCTCCTCGGGTTCGCGGTCGGCGATCTCCAGCGAGCTGACCCGGCTGTCCTCGTAGCGCCTCGGCGTCTTGCCGCCATACTCCGGAAGTGCCACCGAAGCGGCACGGCTGAACACCAGGGCGCCGTTCTTGATGATGTCGATCTCGGTCAACTGCGGGCCGATCTCGATCAACAGCAGTGTCTTGTCCTCCAGGTCCGTGGCTCTGGCGGTGACCGCCCGGAGGTTGGCGTACGGACGCAGGCCGATGCGCTCGAGGGACAGGCCGGCCTCGTGGGCCACCTGCTTGTAGAAGGCCAGTTGCTCGTTGCGGACGGCGGCAACCAGAACGCCGCACGGCTCTCTGGGGTCAAAACCCGAACCCACGGCAAAATCCACGGTGGCCTGATCCACGGCGAAGGGCAGTTCCTTGACGATCTGAAATTGTACCAGGGCCGGCATCTCCTCTGCCGGTGTTGGAGGAAGGTTCAGCGTGTTGAGCACCACCTGATCTCGCGGGATGCTCATCACCGCCGACTTCGCGGCGAGCCGCGCCCGGTGCATGCCCTCGCGAAGGAAAGCCCCCATGACCTCAGGGTCGTCCATCTTGACGTCGGCGGGCACGGGGATGGAGACGGCCTTGACCACCTCCAGGCCCTCGCTGCGCGGGCGCACCAACACCAGGCGAAGGTTCCGCGAATCCCAGTCAACAGCCAGAAGTTTCTTGCTCATCAAACCTGCTGCCGCCGCTCAATTCGACCGGTGAGTCGGCCCGCGACGCTCAATCCCATGGGGGTTGTACGCCGGGCCCAGGCCGGTCAGGTTCCGCTGATACAACACCTGGGCGATCGGTCCTCGCATCTCGAACACCACGTTGATCCGCTCAACCACCCCGAGGTGATCGGCGAAACCCAGAGCCTCCGCTCGATACACGGAGGACTTGGTGGTGATGATGCCGCCGGCCTTCGGGTCCACCAGATCCCTTCCGTCCAGCAGCATTCGGAACTTGGTCTCGCCCAACGCTCCCTTGGTCAACAGCCAGGCGGGAGTGGCCCTCTCGATGCCCGTCGTCTCTCGACGAATACTGACGATGGCCTCAACCTCCGCATCGGTGAGTTCCTGGATGGTGGCCAGGACCTCGCGCGGCGCAGTGCTGACGTTGATCCGCCCGTTGAAGGCCGGCATGTTCGACACCGTCAACCGGTCCAGAATCTGCGGCAGGATCTCGTAGGAGCCGCGCGGCGTCTCCTCGGTGAGATTCTGATACGTCGGCAACTTCGCCTTCGGCGTCTTCTCGGACGCCCTTTCCGATTGCTGTAGATCGGACAAACCTTCCCCGTCTCCCTCAGCGTTTTCCTCCGCCTCCGCCGTGCTCGGCCGGCTGCTCTGCGGCTGCGTGGATGCTCTCTCACCCTGGTCGGCCTCGGTGTCTTCCTCCCCCTCTTCCGGCGGCGGCGCCGGAAGCAGATTCATAACACTGTTAAAGGTCTTTCCTGCGGCGCGAACGGACATAACGTAATCAACAATGTTGGCGTCAAACTCCAATTCCAGCAGTTCCTGCAGCTTCTGCAGGTCGGGGAGATTCAGGTTGATCCGCGGGCGATTGCCGTTGGAGGTGTTCCACTCTCGGGCCCAAACCGTCAGGAACGGCGCCACCCCGGCGTAGAGCTGGCCGTCGGCGTTGTCCGGCGGAAAGGAGGCGTCGCCGTCGTCTTCGTTTGCATCCAGAAGACCGTTGCGGTTGTAATCCTCGCCGAACATCACCCAGGAGGTGAAACCTCGCACCATTAACAACTCTTCCACCGTTGAGAACTGGCCCTTCTTGCATCGGTATGGCGGCGTCTGCGCCAGGTAGTATTCATCCTTGGCCCCCTTGGGACGCGGCGACGAGCCTGCCTCTCGCCAATCCAGCAGAGAATCGATCAATTGGTCGACATCCGGGTTCTCGTTCTCCTTATCCTGCTGGATCACCGCCTCGAAGAGCAGGCGCAGTTGGGTCTCGGTCGCAACGTTGAGATCGAGCTTGGAGCACTCGTCGGTGATGCCGTAACGGACCGTCGTGGGATCTTCCTGGTTGGGAGCAACGAGATTGTAGCGCCACGTTGGTTTGGCATTGGGATCCCAGGTGGTGTCAACCTCGCGGCGTTCGCTCAACTTGGCTTTACCCTCTGTCCCGTAAACCAAACCGGCCTGGAATTCCTCCGGGCTGTCATACCAGCGGTCAAGGTCCTCGCTGTATTCCGGGTCTTCGGGATTCTTTCGCAAGAGGACGATGGCCCGCTGGATGCCGCTTTCCGCCGCCATTCGCGCCTGGAATCGCTCCTGATTAGCCATCACAGCACTGATATTGGCCTGCACCAGGAAGGCGTAGCTTGCGGCCAGCAAGGCCAGCAGGGCGATCATCACCAGTACGACGAGAAGGATCAGGGCGCGGCCATGGCGCGACCCCGACGACCGCGGCCGTGCAGAAGGACGCTTCGCCGTGGTCGCACCTGCGCCGGAGCGAGCGCACCCACCGATCATGTTGTCAGGAACCTGATCCACGCCTTCCACCTGCCGTCTACATGCCGCTGGACCCCGTACCCGTCCGTGAACGTCGCTGCGCCCGCATCAGCCGGGAACCAAAGAACGTGTCCGCCTGCGGCAGCCGCACCATGATCGTCACCGTCTGGGGCGAGTAGGGCTCCGGAATGGAGGGTACTAGATCGGGGTCGTCTTCGAGATCAAAGTCCTCCTCCTCCTCCGGCGGCAACTCCGTGTAACCGACGGTAACTTCCACCGCCTGCGGCAGCGAATTGCCCGTCCTGCCTTCTATGTCCCTTCCGATGTCCCACTTGTCAATCCAGTCAACGCCGTCAAAATAGCGAAACCGCAAATACTTCATTTCCGGCGCGAGCAAGTCTAAATCAACAACTTCCGGCTGCCGCTCGATTATCGCCGCTTGATAAAGCGTCTTGATTTCACGACGGACCAATCCAAGCGGAGCCGACGCCTGTGTGCCGTCTGGATAGTCGTGCTGTTCGTCGGTGTCGTAGGCCAGGTAATACTGAACCTGGCGGATGTCACACTGAGCCGGCAGGGGATCATCCTTGATGGATCGTTTGTAGAAAAGTTCCTTATCCGGATGAGTCACCGTCTGAAGCGTGATGATCCGCCTTTCGCCGACAACCCCTGGTCCCACGCTGGGCACGAAGCCGTTGGCCGAACGAATCTCCTCGCCGATCTTCATGGCGACCGCGCGAGCGAGCTGGTTGTCCCCCATCCGCTGTGTCCCCCATTCACGCGATCTCAACGAAGCGTCGTAAAACGAGAACATCATCCCCGACACCAGCGTGATGAGGCTGAGCGCCAACAGCAGCTCGATCAGCGTGACCGCCCGCCGCCGCGATGCCTGATTCATTCCTTCCTCGGTCATTGCCGTCCCGTTTCACTGCGTTCACGGAGACCCTGCCGCGTTCCTCTGCCGCCCCCGCGGGTGCCCTGGCTCGACCCTGCTCCCCCCGACGCCCCGCTGGCTCTATCCCCCTGGCCACCGGTGGCGCCACCCGCGCCGGCTTGATCGGCCGCCTGTTGGGCCAGGTTCTGCGCACCGCTCAAGTCTCCTTGCTGAGCGGCTTGCAGGATGCCGTCCAGTTGGCTGTTGCCGCCGAGAGAGCCGCCAAACACCTGCAACAACATTGGCAGCAAATCGATGATGCTGTCGAGGTCGAGTTGGGCTAGCGATCGCGGGTCAAAATTCGTGGCATCAAACACCGCCGCCCCCCCTGGAATAGCCTCCGAGATCATCGCGATCTGATCCTGGTCGAGTCCGAAATCCTTTTCGAAGTCGATACCCTTGGGCTCGGGCCGCTGCACGCGGGTCGAGAGCACAAGCTCGTGCTTCTCGGGGACATCCGGATCGCCCATGAAGATGCTGATATCGATATCCACAAGGCCCTTGATATCCTCGTTAGGGTTGATCTCCACCCGCCAGGACATCCCCGGCACGCCCTCCTCTCCAAACCAGCCGGACTGTTCACGCTCTTCCATGTCCAGGATGGCGGTGTCCATCTCGGCGAGCAGACGCTCGGTCAACAACATGCCCCTCGTGGTTTGATCCGCGAGGTCCACGTTTCGTTCTCCATTTCGGAATGTCAGCCCCACGACGGACATGGCAATCAGCAGGATGCTGAGCGACAGCACCACCTCCAGCAGGGCGGCAGAGCGGCGAGACGGCCACCCCATCGAGGCCGCTGCTCGGCGCGAGGTACAACCTCCTCGTCGCAGCCTGCGCTCACGCCCCGACATCTTGCCGCTTCCTGCGACCATGTTACTACCCTGTCGGCGGACCCACCACCCCGGCTCGCCACTCGACCTTGTACGCATTCCAGGGGCGACCGTCGCAGTCCGAGAGCGGCCGGAGAGGCAAGCCCCGCCTGGCCGATCCGCTTTGACTAAAACCCTTGGTAAGCCGGGTTTAGCTATCGACCGCGAATTCAGCGTCGCTCCAACAGATTGGGCCATACGAGGCAGCAACGGCATGCTCGCCCATTGCCAGCCCTGGCAATGTTGACTGAGCCGCCCTCGCGCAAGTCTCCCTGCGTGCGCCAGGCCCCGGATACTGGCACAATGCCCGCGTCGCCGGCCCATGCGCATCGGTTGCGGGCCTACACCAAAGACGAGGTCCTGTGTTGGCTTCTACTGACCTACCCGATGGACAAAGAAATGATAGCAGCCTCTGCACGCCGCCCCGCGTCCGAATCCGCGCGAGCTCAGGCGCAGGGCCGACTTTCTAACGGTTCCGTCTCGGGAATGAGCGACGGACGTTGTCCCGCTCCTCTTCCGTTAGGTCACTCTCCTGGACGGCCTGATCGACGGCCGTTTCCGCATCAAGCCGAGGGGTGCCGGCCGTGCTCCGACCCTGGGATCGCTCTGATGAACCCTGTCCAACGGCGCCAACCGCCTCGATGGCCGCTGTGGTATCCATTGAGGCCTCGGTTCCAGTTCCGCCGGTGCTCAGGGACCGCTCGCCCCCCCCTACTCCTCCACCGCCAGCCAAGTCTCCGCCGATCTCAAAGCTCAACGATTCACTCTCGGGCAACTCAAGCTTCTCTCGCTCCACGTAGAACTTGGGGTCCGAAAGCTGTTCCTGTGTGACCTTGTCGCGAATCGTCACCAACCCCGTGCGACCGTCTATCACGATCCAAACTTGCGGTTCGTCCTCCTCCAATGGTTCCGAAGGCAACACCCTCGCCAAGACCAATGTGGCCCAGTCGGTGGAGCCGTCCGGCTCAAAAACGATCACCGGCCGCTGCGGATCGATCTCCTCATCGCGACGGGCGCCAATGCCGGCACCTTGGTTCAGACTCTCGCGATCAACCCGCTGCCTCTCGGCCTCTTCGGCCAACTTTAACATGGAATCCGGGTCGCTGGTTGTGGACAGCGCCTGCAAGTACACCGGCCGCCCCGGCCGAACCTCGTGCACCTGAACATTCCCGATAAGGACCCGCTCATCCGCCCAATCTGTCGTGGTCTGCACGAAGACGCCTGGCTGGTTGACGGGATCGGATTCATACTCGATCGCCGGGTGCTGCTCATCGGGGGCGAAGCGAATCCGAAAACGGCGATGCTGCATCATGGCTTCGCACCGAGCCATGAAAAGCACCGACCGCATCCGGTCTGCGGACTCCGGCAGCTCTGCGGCGGTAATCTGCGTCTGCAGCGCCGGCCAGGCCAAACCTGCCAGAAGAACCAGAAGCCCAAGGGTGATGATGACCTCAACCAGCGTGAATGCGGAGGCGGCCGCGCAGGCATGGGGCCGCAGGTACTCTGCCTCGGCGGACCAGTGCCACCCGGGGCTAGGCGACCTGCTGCGATTCCCAGCTTGCCCCACGCCGCGTCCCATCAGCGATCGTCCTTCCAGTTATTGATGTCGTCCTCAGTGCCGTCCTTGCCGTCCATCCCCCGGCTCCAAAGGTCGAACTTCCCTTCGTTGTGCTTGCCCTCGGGGTTGTACTCGTAGTCACGCCCCCACGGGTCCACCAAACCGCCGGCGTCCTCAAGATACGGGCCGTGCCATCGCCGTGCGACCTCGTCGTCGCTGGGCTTCTGCAGCAGGTCCTTGAGTGTTTTGGGATACTCGTTGGTGTGGAACTTGTACAACTTGATGGCGCTGGCCAGCGGACCGTTCGGGCCCACCGCGGCCCTGGCCATGTCTTTCTTGGCCTCGTCGCCCGAGCTGATCAAGGCTGGAATGGCGAACGAGGCCAGCAGGGCCAGCAAGCCGACCACCAGCAGGATTTCCAGCAGGGTAAAAGCTCTGCGACCCCCGCGACGATTCTGATGCATTCTCCGAAACATGACCCAATCTCCTAAGTGTTTGCCCACCAGTCCGGCGGTACCACGTCATATCATACGTCAATACTAACGCTGCATGGCCGCGGCGTTGCTCATCGTCAGGATGGGCAGCAACAACGCGATGGCGATCACCGCCACGATCCCGGCCATTCCGACCAACAACATCGGCTCCAGCAGCCGCATCATCAAGTCCACGGTCCGGCCGGTTCGGGACTCGTAAGAATCGGCGATTGTAATGAGCACGTTCTCGAGGTTGTTGCTCTCCTCGCCGACCGCAATCATATCAATGATATCGAGGGGGAAAAGACCCGACTTGCCGAGCGGCACGGCGAGCGAGGAGCCCTTACGCACGCTCTCCGTGGCTTCCTCGATGGCGTCCACCAACAGCTTGTTTCCCGCCGAGTCTCGCGAAATCTTCAGGGCCTGCAGGATCGGAACGCCGTTGTGCAGCAGCGTGCCGAGGATGCGGCAGAAACGGCAGATGGCCACCAGGGTCACCAGCTTGCCGAGCATCGGGGCCTTAAGCTGCAGGCGGTCAAAATGCTCCCGGCCGGCCTTGCTGCGAACCAACCCGACCGCGGCGATCACCAACAAGACCAGCCCGCCCAGAACAAACAGGCCGTTCTCCTTCAGGAAATCGCAGAGCGCGAAAACAGCCTTGGTCAATGCCGGGAGATTGCCCTTGAGGAACGTCCGCACCTTGGGCACGACCACCAGAAGCAGGAAGACCACGATGCCCGAGCCGATGGTCATCATAATCGCCGGATAGAGGATAGCCCCAATGAGTTTGTTGCGCAGCTCGTTCTGACGCTCGGTGAACAGCGCGATCCGATTCAACACGTCTTCGAGAAACCCCCCCTGCTCGCCGGCGCGGATCATCGAAACATGAAGCGGGTTGAAGGCGTTGGGATGCTCGGCCAACGAATCGGCCAGTGTCTTGCCGCCGGACAGCCCCTCGCGAACCTCCTGCAACACTTCACGAAGCACGCGGTTGGAAGTCTGCCTGCCCAGAACGTCCAATGCCCGCAACGCCGGCACGCCCGCCCGCAATAGGTCCGCGAACTGAGAATACATGACCGCGACGACTGTACCCTTGACCTTCCGCTTGCCGCCCCCGAGCGTCCGGCTCGCTTGCCCGCCTTCGCGAATCTCAACGGGAAAGAGCCGCTGCTCATCGAGCTGGCGCAGGGCCTGCTGCTGCGTCTCGGCAGTCAGAACGCCGGAGACGGTCTTGCCTTCGAAGCTTCGGGCTGTGTAGGTATAGCTGGCCATGTCCTAAGCCGCTTCCGGGGAAACCCTCTCGCTGTGTGCCGCCGCTCCTGAGCAGCGCCCCGTCATCCGTCAAGCCGCCATCGGCCGAATCCTCCGGCTCATCGGCATCTAAGCCCATAAGGATTCAGCAATTAGACGCCACCCTCCTGGAGGCCCGCCTTCGCGGTACCGGCCCCCTGACCGGTCATCATGGCCCCGAGGAGGTAGCGTGAGACACTTCCTCGATGCCAGTACCTCTTTATACATATCGTAACAGCCGCAGATTGCAGCCGCCGAAAACAGGGAAAACCAGCGGGCAAGTGGCTCGGCACACGGCCCGGAGGGTCCGAAACCGGCAGAGTCTCCCCCAGAGGCCGCTTCTCTCGCTCGCGCCCACACAAAACGGCCTTACTCGGGCAGCGGACCTGCCGGGGCGGTAGATTGCCCTGCAACTAAGCGGAAGCCGACCAAGCAGGTTACACACAGGCAGTGGCGGCTGCTATTCCTTGCGGCCCATGGGTTGGGGCTTTCCCCGGCCGTGGTCGGCTGGGAAGCCCGGCATTGCCTACCCTGCTAGGTCAAGGGAGCCAGGACTCATCTGGCCACTGTGCATGCAAGCGATCTACATGGCCCATACTTCGGGGCCTGGATCAGTTCGGATGCACCAACTGCGAAAATCGTGTCCTGAATCCTCGGCTCACTCCGGTGACTAACTGCCTGAGAGTGACAGCCCACCCCCGCGCCGCGTGCGAGAATCGTGCGATGGATTGAATCGCCTGCCTGCGGCTTGGGGTATGTGTCGCGGGTATGTCCGCCGGGGGCCGTGGGCGTGTCACGCCGCCAGAGGCGCGGGATTACCACGCGAAGTGGGCGAAGGCCTTGTTGGCATCCGCCATGCGGTGGACGTTTTCGCGGGTGGTGATGGCCGTGCCTGTCTTGTTGTAAGCGTCGAGCAACTCTGCCGCCAGGCGCTGGCCCATGGGCTTGCCGCGTTTGGCGCGGGCGGCTTCGAGAATCCAGCGGATGGCCAGGGACTGGGCCCGCTTCGAGCTGACCGGCATGGGCACCTGGTAGTTGCTGCCGCCGACTCGCTTGCTGCGGATTTGGATGCTGGGTTTGACGTTGGCGACGGCGGTCTCGAAGACCTCGATGGGCGGGACGTCCTTGATCTTCTCCGCGACAAGGTCCAAGGCGTTATAGAATATCTTCTGCGTGACGCTCTTCTTGCCGCTCCACATCATGCAGTTAATGAACTTGGCCGCGAGTTTGCTGCCGCACTTCGGATCCGCCCGAAGCTGATCCAGAGACTTGGTCCACTTCTTGTAAGCCATTTCTCACCTTATCTTCTGGGGTGCGGACCTTCCGGCCGCACGTCGCCGGTGAATTGATTCACCGATCCCCATACTCGACCGGACCGACCGGCCGTTGTTTGGTCCGCACAGCGGACACTACGTTCTTCTCTCGTTCCACGTCGGCCACCGGGGGCCGACGCTACTGGTCCGCACGGCGGACCCTACCTGATTCCGATCAGAGCCCTCTTGCGATGCCCACATCAGGCACCGACGACCGCCCGGACTGAAGTCCGTGGCTGATCTCTCAGGTGTCCTCACTTGCGTCGCTTGGTCCCGTACTTGCTGCGGCTCCGGGCGCGGCGAACACCGAACTTGTCCTGGTCTTCCACGGCGGCGGAATCGAGCACGCCGCGGATGATGTGGTAGCGAATGCCCGGCAGGTCGCGCACGCGGCCGCCGCGCACGAGCACCATGGAGTGCTCCTGGAGGTTATGGCCGATGCCCGGGATGTAGGCCGTCACTTCCCGACCGTTGGAGAGCCGCACGCGAGCGACTTTGCGCAGGGCCGAGTTCGGTTTCTTGGGCGTCATGGTCTTGACGATCAGGCAGACGCCACGCTTCTGCGGGCAGTTCTCCAGGTCTCGGGACTTGGACTTCCGCCGCTCGCTTCTCCGGGGACTATTGCACAATTGGTTGATCGTTGGCATCGCACCCTCAATCCTGCCTCACTCGACCGCGGCACGCGGCCGAAAACGCGAACATAACAGGCTACGCCAACCGCGACGCGCCGTCAAGGTCAGGCTCCCGCCACATCCACCGTGGTCGAGGCCTCCGGCGAGCTGCTGTCAGCCTCGTTGGTGTCGGCTCCGCCCGCCACAGCCGATTCGCCGGAAGGCGAAACCGCCCCGGTCGGCATCACATTCATCATGCCGGCCGCTCCCAGGCCCGCAGCGTCAGGTCCCAGAATCGACGACGGCACCTGCTCCGGCGGGCCAGGCATCCGGACCTCAGACGGCGGCTCGGGCACCGGCTCCCCGAGATGGGCGACGGACATATCCTGATGGGGCTTGAACGCAGTCCCCGCTGGGATCAGGTGGCCGAGGATGACATTCTCTTTCAGGCCCTTCAGCCGGTCCACAGCCCCGCTGAGAGCCGCCTCGGTCAACACCTTGGTCGTCTCCTGGAAGCTGGCCGCGGAGATAAAGGACTCGCTCTGCAAGGCCGCCTTGGTGATGCCCAACAGCAGTGTCGTGGCGGTGGCCGGCTTGGCCCTGCGGCCCTTCGCGGCCGACTTGCCGTCGGCCTCCAGGCTCTCGTTCTTGGTGGCCAACTCCTCCTTGGTGACGATCTGTCCCTCGGCATATCCTGAATCGCCGGGATCAGCGATCTTCACGCACTTGGCCAGCCGCTCGTTCTCCGCGCGGAAACGCACCTTATCAAGCACTTCGTATGGCAGAAGAATCGAGTCGCCGGGATTCTCCACCCGAACCTTGCGCAACATCTGGGAGATCGGAAGAGCACACGTCTGAACTCCAGTCCATACCGCCGCCGGATCGCGTATTCC
>CAYYBO010000010.1:0-3067 GCA_964470125.1 uncultured Planctomycetaceae bacterium
TCGCGAGGGCCGCCCAAGTGCCATCATGGGCGGAGGGTAAGAAGCGGCTCGGCGGAAACGGCTGAAATCGGGATAGCGGGTGTGGCTTGCCGCCGACTCTGGTAGAATACCGGGAATGCGGATAGCGTATCGCAGGAGGGACGGATGGGGTCCGGGTTCCGTCGATGGACCGGCAGACGCGAGACCCACGGCACAAGGGGCCCTGTTTCGGGCCGGCAAAACGAGAAAGGAAGGTGATCGCCTATTACCAACTTGAGATGCAATGAGCAAATCCGTCTGTCGCCGATTCGGCTGATCGACCACGAGGGAAAGATGTTGGGACTCGTTCCGACCGACCAGGCCACCAAGATGGCCCGGGAGGTTGGAATGGACCTTGTGGAGGTCTCGCCCAATGAGCGGCCCCCCGTCTGTAAGATCATGGACTATGGGAAGCATAAGTACCTCCAGTCCAAGAAGCAGAAACAGAAGCATCACGAGCGGAGGACGAAGGAAGTCCGCCTCCGACCGAAGACGGACCCGCACGACAAACAGATCAAGATGAATCGCGCCAAGAGCTTCCTAGAACATGGTGATCCTGTTCAGTTCACCATGATGTTCCGCGGTCGAGAGCGCTTCCACGCCGAGGCCGGCTACGAAGCCTTCAATGACATCCTTGCGATGCTGGGCGAGAGCGCGAAGATCGAGCAGCCGCCGAGACTGCAGGGCAGGCGGTTGACCATGGTGCTTGCACCAGCCAAGCTGCCGCGAGCCACCAAACCAGTCGCCGCCGAACCGGCACGATCGGCCAGCGCCCCGAGCGCGACCCGCGCAGGAAAGGAGCCTTCGCCGGCCGAGCCGCCGCCAAGCCAGCACGCCGAGACAGAACCCTCCGAGGTGTAAGCGAATCTCATCGCGTGCGCCTCTCACGGTACTGAGTGCATGCCGACATTGACCGGGCCAGGGTGTCGGTGATCGAGGCGATTGGGTCTATCTGGAGTAGCAGCCCGACTGGGAACCCGCCCGCGAACTCGAGAAGGCAGGCGGGGCGGGTGACCAAGCCGCCCCCGGGGCTGCGGCCGCAGCGGTCGCTCTACCCGTCGGGTGGAGCCGGAAGACGGGCTCAAGGGAGCGGCATCGGTTCCATCGACTGAATCATATTCTCTGTATCTTGATATTTGGTCGAGGGCCGTCCCGGACCCCTGCCAGATCCAAGGAAGTTCCGATTCTCGGTCGCAAGGACCGAGAACCACACGCCATCAGCAGCCAGCTCCCCATGCAAAGTGACTGCGACAGCGGGCGGAATGTGCGTATTGCGGTGTCCTGTCGTCCTTACGGCCTGTTCTTCGGGCTTCCTGGGGGCGGCCTGGGCTGGTCACGCACCGGTTTCGCGAGCATCCTGCCTCCAGAACCCTTGGAGGACGGGGCACTTGCCGGAAGAGAGCAATCACCTTAAAATGCGGGGCTCGTCAACATGAGCGAGACTAGCGACGGAGAGCGCGCAGATGCCGAAGATGAAGCGTCACAAAGGGTTGGTCAAGCGACTCCGGGTTTCGGCCAGGGGCAAAGTTCGCTACAACAAGAGCAACGCGGGACACTTGCAGACCGGCAAGAGCGCCGACCGGAGAAGGCAACTTCGCAAGATGGATACCGTGGTGAACAAGAAGATGGCCAAGAAGATCAAGCGGATGTTGCTGACGTAAGCCGGTTTTTGGCCGGATGTCGGAGCGCAGGCGAGTCGTTGCGTCCATCGTCGATTGTCAGTGGGAGTTCAGGAGATGCCGCGTACCAGAGGGGCGGTCGCCCATCACAAACGAGTCAAGAGGGTTCTCAAGGCGGCCAAAGGCTACTACGGCGGCCGCAGCAAGCTGCTACGCTCCGCGAGGGATACCGTCCGGCGAGCGGGGGTGTACGCCTATCGCGACCGTCGAGCGCGCAAGGGAGATTTTCGCAGGCTCTGGATCACGCGGCTCACCGCCGCCTGCCACAGCCGGGACATCTCCTACAGCCGCTTCATCCGGGGTCTCAAGCTGGCCTGCGTCGGCTTGAATCGCAAGATGCTCAGCGAGATTGCGATCTTCGACCCCGAGGCGTTTGACAAGGTGGTCGACCTGGCGAGGAGCCAGGCCAAGTCCGCGACCTGAGCAGGAGCGGGCGGGCGAACATCGAATCATGGTTGTACAAGCGGCGCCGACCGAACCACGAGCGGCGCCTTCTCTCTGCGCCGCTAGAGGGCGATGAGACCGGTCTCGGCCCGGCCGGCAGATTTACGGGTGTAGCGCTCGCGTGGCATCAATCGGCATCATCTTCGACATCGACGGCGTGTTGGTGGACAGCTATGCGCCGCATCTGAGAAGCTGGCAATTGTTGGGCGAGGAGATCGGCGTGCCGATCGCGGAGGGACAGTTCGCCGCCACGTTCGGGCGGACCTCTCGCGAGATCATTCGTGAATTTTTCGGCGTCACCGATCCGGCGGCCATCCGCCGACTGGACGATCGAAAGGAATCGCTGTACCGGGGGCTTATCCGCGAAGCCGTGCCGGCGATGCCGGGGGCGGTGGAGACAGTGGCCCGAATGTATTCTGCGGGTTTTTCTCTGGCGGTCGGTTCTTCCGGCCCGCCGGAGAACGTACACCTCGTCTGCCGGGAACTCGGCCTGATGCGATACCTCTCGGCGGTTGTCACCGGCGATGACGTTCAACGAGGCAAGCCCGATCCGCAGGTGTTCGAGCTGGCGGCCGCGAAGCTGGCCTTGCCGCCCGAGCGTTGCGTGGTGATCGAGGACGCCCCCGCCGGAATCGAGGCCGCCCGCCGCGCCGGCATGCGCTGCGTGGCCTTGACCAGCACGCATCCGGCTGCGGCCTTGGGCGCCGCGGAGGAGGTCATCACCCGGCTGGAGGAACTCACCTCCGCGCTCATTCTCGGATAGAGAATCGCCTGCCAGCGGAGCAGCGGCCGAGCAAGCGGCGGGCGGCGTGCCGAGTGCATGTTCTGCGGAGGGCGGGGGACACTCAAGATCCGTTCTTTCCAGGGCATCTCGGCGAATCCAAGGCCAGCATCGCCGCGAGTTCGGCGGCAGTGTTGGCGGCGGC
>CAYYBO010000010.1:3077-9390 GCA_964470125.1 uncultured Planctomycetaceae bacterium
AATTCCTTTTTTTCCCGGGCAATACGGGCAAACAACGGCCCCCTCGGCGCGGTTTTGGGGGGATTTTTGGCGGCGGCGCCGGGCTTGACGATGGGCTGGATGAGGTCGTGCAACTCGGCGCGGACGCGGGCGAGCGTTGCGGGTGTTGACAGCCACTCGGAAGCGACGGCCACGATGGGATCGACACTGCGATAGTAGGGCATGAACTCGGGCACGATCTGGCGGCCGGCGAGGATGTTGGGGATGGCCAGGAAGCGCGTCGAGATCAAGCGACGGCCAACCAGTTGGTAGAGCCAGCGGTTAGCGTTGTACATGACGATCATCGGCGCAGCGTGGAAGGCCACTTCCAGAGTGACCGTGCCGGAAGCGACCAGGACGAGATCGGCGGCGCGGATGGCGGCGGCGCGATCGGCGGGGCCGGGGAGCAGGTCCAGCGAGAGGGATCGGCACGCGGAGGTTTGGGCGACGATATCTCCAATCAAATGACGGACGGCCGCGTTGGCCGGAACGATCAGGAAGCGGCTCCGTTTGAACCTCGTCGCCAGCGACTGGGCGACTTCAAGCTGCCCCGGCAAAACCTCTTCGACCACGTGCCGGCGCGAGCCGGGCAAGATGACAACGATGGGAGAGGCATCCGCCCGGAAGGCGGCAACACGACTCTCGTCCACCTTCAGGGCCGCCAGGTGATCGAACAACGGGTGGCCCACGTACGCGGCGGGGATGCCGGCCTTGTGGAACCACGGTTCCTCGAACGGCCAGATGCAGGCGAGGCGGTCGACGCGTTGTCGGATTCTGTTGTTTCTCCAGGCGGCCCATGCCCATGTCTGCGGTGCGATGTAGTAGAGCACGGGGATGCGTCGTCGTTTGCAGAGCTTGGCGATGGGCAGGTTGAGCGTCGGCGAGTCCACCAGAACCGCGGCGTCGAAGTGCTGCGTGGAGAAGTACCTTCGCAGGCGACCGAGCAGCAGGAGGGCCTCCGGCGCGCGGCGAAACGCGGCGAGAGCCATCGCCGACCGGGCAGTCATGTCGTGGTGGCAGTCGCAGCCGGCGGCACGCATGGACGGACCGGCCAAGCCGACGAAGCGGGCCGCCGGACAGAGCAAGCGGAATTCGCGGATCAGCGCCGCCGCATGCTCGTCCGCGCTTTGCTCAGCGGCGCTGATGAATATCCGAGGTTGCAGGGTGTTTGCCATGCTCTGTTTCTTCAGTCGCGCCCGCTGACAAGGCACGTTCGGTAACGGACGGGGCACGTCGCCGCCTCAGCAGAAAGCCGGTGCCGATAGTCCGAGAATAGTACCGGCGGCGGATCGGAATGTCGCGGGCGGCGACCCCAGAGATGGTGCAGGAGCGTCGGTCGGGCCCCAATGCGTGCCCGCAGTGTCTGGCCGACCCAAGAGGAATGCCCGGATCGCCCCGGCCGGAGGTTAAATCGCCAGGGGAAGTCGGATATCCGCACATCGCGTTGGCGCCGGCTTCTCGGCAGCCCAATCTGGGGGCGGTGAAGAGCGCCATGTCACAGAACTACGATCCGGCCCCGGATGCGTGACAAATGCCTTGACGCGGCATGCCGTGTGCCGTAACCTGTAAAGATTCGGCGGTGTTTCCGTAAAACGTGGTCCATCAAGAACATAACAGGAGGTGACTTTTGGCATCGGCGTTGGTCCGCGAGTTGATTGAGTGCGGCGTTCACTTCGGCCACCGGGCAGGCCGGTGGAACCCCAAGATGGCGCCGTACATCCTCGGCAAGCGGAATTCAATTCACATCATCGACATTCGCGAGACCGTTCGCGGGCTGCTTCGAGCGAAGAAGTTCCTGTCGGCCGTGATCGCCGCGGGGCACGACGTGCTCATCGTGGGGACCAAACGGCAAGCCAGGGAAGTCGTGGAAAAGCAGGCTAAGCGCGTGGGGATGCCCCACGTCACCGAACGGTGGCTCGGCGGGACTTTGACCAACTTTAAGACGATCCGCTCTCGGCTGGCCCGTCTCGAGGAACTCGAACGGCTCGAAGCCACGGGAGAGATCAACAATTTCAGCAAGAAGATGAAGGCGACGATCGACCGAGAACGGCGGAAGATCACCCGCAACCTTGAGGGCATCCGCGGCATGACCCGGCTGCCGGGCACTCTTGTCATTCTCGACGTCTCCCGCGAGCACATCGCCCTGCGCGAAGCCAGGAAGCTGGGCATTCCGACCGTTTGCCTGGTTGATACCGACGGCGATCCCAATCTCGCCGACATAGTGATCCCGGGCAACGACGACGCCATGCGATCGGTTGAACTGATCGTACGGGAGTTGGCCGACGCGATCGAGGAAGGCAAGCGTGGCCGGCCCGCGGCCGCTGATCCGTCCACCGGGTCTGAGCCCGGCGATAGCGCGCGGCCACGACGATCCAGGCGGCCGACGATAACCGAACTGGCCCAGCACGAGGGCGCCGCCGGCGGACCCCAGGGGGCCGTTGAGCACGATGCAGCCGCGCCCGCCGCGTTGGAGCCCGTCGGGTCACAGGCGCCAGAACCGGCTCCGTCGCCCGAGCAGGTCTAGGACGGCGATCCGGGACGGCCGGAATCGCGCCTGACATCCTGTTCTGCCAGCACAGAGTGCGAAACGAACGGCAAATGTAGATCATGCCGGACCGGCCGGGAGACCATGCTTGCCGGTCGACGGCCCACGCGGGCGGCCGCACCCGGTGACAGCCCGTTCTAGGAGATGGATACGCAATGGCTGAGATCAACGCCAAACAGGTCCAGGCTCTGCGAGCCAAGACGGACCTGCCCATGATGGACTGCAAGCAGGCCCTGGTGGAGGCGGAAGGCGATGAACAGAAGGCCCTGGAGATCCTCCGCAAGCGCTTCGCGGACAAGATGAGCACCCGGGCAGAGAAGGAGACGGCGAACGGCCGGATCGGGGTCTTCGCGGATGACAAGGCCGTCGCTCTCGCCGAGCTTCGCTGCGAAACAGATTTTGTGGCCAACAATGAGCTTTTCAAGAATCTGGCCAACGAAGTCGCCGAGCAGTGCGCGCACACCGGCATCACCGACGTCGAGCGACTGAAGGCATCGGCGCTGCCCAGCGGC
This sequence comes from uncultured Planctomycetaceae bacterium, assembly GCA_964470125.1. GTDB lineage: Bacteria > Planctomycetota > Phycisphaerae > UBA1845 > UTPLA1 > DATKKX01. The sequence continues at coordinate 6,153 of CAYYBO010000010.1, forward strand.
CGCAAAGTCTCCGAGCAGATTCTCGACGCGTTCGGCAAGTTCAAGGAGAACATGGGGCTGCATCGAGTCAAGCGGCTGGAAGGCCCCGGCGCCTGCTACGTGCATCACAACGGCAAGATCGGCACGGCGATCATCTGCGACGCGCCGCCGGGCGAGGCCGGGCGGCACATTTGCATGCACGTCGCGTCGGCGCAGGTGATTCTCGGCGTGGTTCGCGAGGAGGCGGACCCGACAATCGTCGCCGAGGCGCGCGAGCGGGCGATGAGCGAAATCGCCGGTAAGCCGGAACAGATCAAGGAGAAGATCGTCCGCGGGAAGATGGAGAAGTGGTATGCGGACAGGATTCTGACGGAGCAGCCGTTCGTGATGGACGACAAGAAGACGGTGGGGGCCTATGCCAAGGAGAACGGCTTCTCGATCAAGGCGTTCATCAAATACGAAGTGGGAGGCATCAACTGACCAAAGAGGCCGCGAAAGCGGCCTTTTTTTATGGGCCCGCAACCTGAGCGGCGGACTCGGAGTGCGGGCTCGGCGCTTCCTGGAAGGCAGGTGAGCAGCGTACATGGCCGGCAGAAGAACATCAAAGCGGACGGGGGCAGCATGCCACAAGTACCATCGCGTGGTGTTGAAGGTCTCCGGCGAGGGCTTCGGCCCGCCGGGCGGCTTCGGCATAGACGGGACAGCGGTGCAGCGGGTCGCGGAGGAGATCGCCTCAGTGGCTCGCCTGGGCGTGCAGGTCGCCGTGGTGGTGGGCGGGGGCAACTTCATCCGCGGGCGGATCGTCGCCGCGAAGTCCAACCTCCAGGAGGCCACGGCGCATTACATGGGGATGCTGGCCACGGTTATCAATGCTCTGGCCCTGCAGGACGCTCTGGAAGCGATGGGGCAGCACACGCGGGTGCAATCAGCCATAGCGATTCAAAGCGCCTGTGAGTCGTTCATCCGCCGGCGGTGTATCCGACATCTGGAGAAGGGGCGGATCGTCATCCTGGCGGCCGGCACGGGGCGGCCCTTTGTGACCACGGACACGGCGGCGGCCTTGGCGGCGATCGAAATCGGGGCGGACATCCTGTTCAAGGCGACAAACGTGGACGGCGTGTTCACCGCCGACCCCAAGAAAGACGTCAAGGCCAAGTTCCTGGAGAGGCTTACCTATAACGAGGTAATCGACAAGCGACTGAGCGTCATGGACGTGTCAGCGGTGGACCTTTGCCAGCAGCACGACGTGCCCATCGGCGTGTTCCGACTGATGACGCCGGGCAATCTCAAGAAGGCGGTGCTGGGGAGAAACGTCGGGACGCGGATCGGAGAGTAGGCAGTCGTGAGGGCCTGCGGCCCCGGCTGGAGGCCAACGCCGTCAGGGCGATCTGCCCAAGTCGCGCGAACCGTTCGACAGCGTATCCATGTCGTCACAACGACATTTGCTGGACTTCGATGAGAAGAGCCTCGGCGATCATCTCGCCGCGAGAGGCGAGAAGCCTTTTCGCGCCAGGCAAGTGCTCGAATGGGTTTATCAGCACGGGGCGGCGTCATTCGAGGAGATGACCAATCTGTCGAAGGGGCTGCGCAAGACCCTTGCCGCCGAGTTCACGCTTTATGCGTTCACGATCATTCGGCGTTCGGCATCCCGCGACGGGACGGTTAAGCTGCTTTTGCAGTGGCCGGACGGGGCGACCAGCGAGTGCGTGTTGATCCCCGAGGAGCGGCGGCAGACGGCGTGCATCAGCTCGCAGGTCGGCTGCCCGGTGGGGTGCCGATTCTGCGCCAGCGGTCTGAACGGATTACAGCGAAACCTCACGGCCGGTGAGATCGTCGAGCAAGTGCTTCGCATTCGGGCGGAGGTGGCTACTGACGAGGAGGCCCGGACTTCAGTCCAGGCGGCGCCGGAGCGTGACGGAGGCTTACGGCGCGAGGAGACGCCGCCCGGACTGAAGTCCGGGGCTCTTCATGAACCGTCGGCGAAGTGCGCGGCTCTTCAATCGCGGTTGAGCAACGTCGTCTTCATGGGCTTGGGCGAGCCGCTGGCGAATTACGACGCCGTTCTGCAGGCGGTGCGGACGATCAACGCTCCCTGGGGTTTGAACATCGGTGCGAGGAAGATCACCATCAGCACGGTCGGCCTGCCGAAGCAGATTCGCCGTTTGGCCGACGAGGGTCTGCAACTCAATCTGGCCCTGTCGCTGCACGCTCCGACGGACGCCCTGCGGGAACAACTCATTCCCTGGGCGGGCAAGATCCCGCTGGGCGAGCTGACCGCGGCGTGCAGACACTACTTTGAGAAGACGGGGCGGGAGATCACGCTTGAGTACATCCTTCTGCGGGGGATGAATGATCGTCGCACGCACGCTCAGCAGCTCGCCGGCCTCTGCAAGCTGCTTCGCTGCAACGTGAATCTGATTCGCTACAATGCCGTGGAGGGATTGGCGTTCGCGCGGCCGTCGAGCGAGGACGCCCACGCCTTCCAGAAACACCTGCGAGACCAGGGTGTGAACGCGCATGTCCGGACGTCGCGAGGGACGGACATCGAGGCGGCTTGCGGACAGCTCCGCCGGCGCGAGATGGATGAAGGGGCGAGGGCGGCGGACGGGCAATCGGCGACGTAGCGCGGGACACGGGCGATCGCTGGCCCGCGATCCACGTCGGCCAGGGGGCCGACGCTACGCGGCCACGAGGACCGACGCTACGGACGATTGACGGCCGACCAAGGAGGTCGGCGCCACACGCATTGCGGAACGGCCGAGCTCCAGACGGCCGGCCAGGAGGTCGGCCGCTACCGGGACCGCGGCCCTGTGACACTTATGGACCCGCGACTGTTCGAGAAACGCCTCTTCGACGCCGGCGGAGAGTTAATCCCTGAAGATTCAGGTGTGGTCGTGGCCGTGTCGGGCGGCGCGGACTCCATGGCGTTGCTCCACGGGCTGCACACCGTCAACGACCGGCGACGGCAGGGTTGGCGGCTTCACGTCGCCCACTTGGACCATCGGCTCCGGCCGGATTCCGCAGCGGACGCCGAATTCGTTGAGGAAGCGGCCGCGGGTATCGGGCTGGGATGCACGGTCAAGACTGTCGGCGTGAGCAAGGCGGCCCGAGGGGCGGGCGAGACCATCGAAGAGGCGGGTCGCCGGCTGCGGTATGCGTTCTTCGAGGAGACCGCCCGGGTGGTGGGGGCGAGCGTTGTTGCCCTGGGGCATCACGCCGATGACCAGGCGGAGACGGTTCTGCACCGCATCATCCGCGG
>CAYYBO010000010.1:9400-29856 GCA_964470125.1 uncultured Planctomycetaceae bacterium
GGCACGAGCCTTCGCGGGCTGGCTGGCATGGAGCGAAGCCGACCGATTCGCCCAGGGAGCGACATTCGCGTCGTTCGACCCTTGCTTGGCATGCGGCGTGCGGACCTGCTCGCCTATGTAGAGCGGCGCGGTCTGCGGTATCGACGCGACGCAACCAACGAAGACCCGTCTGGGGCGACTCGCAACCGCATCCGTCACGAGGTGCTGCCGCTGCTCACAAGGCGGTTCAATCCTGGGGCCGCCGAGGCCTTGGTTCGACTGGCCGATCACGCTCGGCGGGCCGGAGAGGCTATTGAACTGTCGGCGGAGCGGGCTTTGAATGACATCCGAATCGGCCACGGGCGGCAGGAGGTCACCATCTCGACGGAAGGGCTGACGATTCTGCCGCGGGCCATTCAGACGGAAGTGTTAATGCTCGCCTTGAGGAGGCTCGGGGCGTCGCTGAAAGAGGTCGACGCCGAGCGGCTGGAGGCGGCAGTTTCCTCCGCGATGGGCGACAGACCGCACCGCCGGAAAGTCGAATTGCCCGGCGGCGTCATCGTTGAGCGGCAAAGCCGCCAACTATCGATCCGTCGCAGACGCCGGTAGCCGATGGGACTCGAGGATCAGGGATGCGGGAACAACCGGCAACGGCGGCCACGTGTCGCGACGGTCCACGCCGCGGGGGTGCATTCTGGCGGCAGCTCTTGTGGATAGTTGCGGCGGCGGTGCTGCTACGTCTGGGGATATTGATCCTCGCCGAGCATCGTCCGGAACGCTTCGACTTCCCTGATTCTCATCGCTACATGCTCGTCGCCCACAACATCGCCGCCGGCCTGGGGCCGATCGAGTCGCAGGACATTCGGGCCGGCACGGATCCGTTGTATCCGTACATTCTTTCCACGGGGGTGCGGCTGGGCTTCGCCGAGCCGGCGGCGTTGATGCGGTTCGGCAGAGTCGTCAACTCGCTGTTCAGTCTGGGTTCCGTTGTATTGCTGTCTCTGTTCGCTCGCCGGTTGTTCGGCCGCCGACCGGCGATGATCGCCGCGGCGATCCTGGCGGTAGATCCGATTCTGCTGTTCTTCAACGGGCTGGTGCTGACGGAGACGCCGTACATCACGCTGCTGCTGGCCGGGCTGCACTGCGTGGTCAAGACGGGTTGCTCGGGGCGGGCTCTTATGTGGGCGGGGGCAGCCGGCGTGCTCCTGGGTCTGGCGACACTGCTGCGCAGCAGCGGTCTTCTTTTGCCGGCATTGCTCGTGCCGTTCCTATGGCACTACGCCGTCCAGCGGCGGCCTTCGCGGCCGACGACGGCCGTCGTCGTATTCTTGGCCGCCGCCGCCTTAACGCTGGCACCTGCCGCGGCCAGGAACTGGCGGCTGTTCGGGCACGTCGTCCCCGTCCGCACCGGCGCCGGCGCCGGCCTGATGGAAGCACTGGGTCCCTGGTCGGACGGGGGTCCGGGGATGGATCGGATCCAATATCCGCCCTTCCCGCCGGACGCCGACGAATACGAGCGCGACCGCCTCTGCCGAGCCGCCGCGATGGAGTGGGTAAGAGAGCATCCCGGCGAGGCCTTGCGTCTGGCCGGGGTCAAGCTGCGGCGGACATGGTCCATTACCATCAATGCCGCGGACTACTCCTCGCCGTTGTACGCGTTCATTGCATGGGCCACGACGGCCCCGGAGTTTTTACTGGCCTTTATCGGCGGCCTATGGCTGCTGTCGCGGCGACGCTTCGGGGTGCTCGCCTTGTTGCTCCTCCCGGCGGTCTACTTTACGCTGTTGCACGCATTGTTCGTCGGGTCGGTGCGGTATAGGCTGCCCGCCATGCCGTTTCTATTCGTCCTGGCGGGCGTGGCCGTGGACCGAATTCTGCACGGGAGGAGAAGAGAAGACGTAGCAGCAATGGTGAATGATGAGTGATGACGGGCAAAGGCCCGGACCTCGACGCCCGAGGCACCCGGGCTTTCCGATCCGCCCTTCATCCCTCATGCTTCATCCCAGGTACTTTCTCCCTTGACCGCCGCGAGCAGGTGAACGCCCCGTTGGAGCGCACTGATGCCCTTTCCACCGCTCACCACCGCCCAGCGCAGGCACCTGCTTTGGCGGCGTTTTGTCGAGCGGAAGACCTTGGTCCGCCACCCGGTGTCACTCACTCGCCAGCGGATCGGCGCCCTGCTTCTGGGCGTGCTCCTGCTGATCTTCACCTGGTACGCCTGGACGACCCGCGACGCCGGTATCCGCGGACGAGCCCTCCAGTTTCTGAGCGATTCAACCGCCGGTGAAGTGACCATCGGCCGGGCTCACTTCAAGATGTTCGGCGGGATCACCCTTTACAACGTCCGTGTCGCGGTCCCGTTCGACCGGCGGCTTGATCCCAACGCTCACAGCGCCTCGGCCCGGGAGATATTCTCGGCGCAGTCCGTTCGCCTGGTTCACGATCCGTGGAGGCTTCTGCTGGGCGAGCTGCGTGTGCAGCAGGTGGTGGCGACAAGCCCCACGATCATTCTGGTTCAGAACGTCGAAACCGGTTTGCGTAACTGGCAGCTCCTCTCCACGGGGCGGGAGGCGCCGCGCGGCGGCGGTCGGGGCGCCCGCCGCCCGCGAATCACCATCCGATCCGCCAAGGCCGTGGTGGTGAGCATCAATGAAGCCGGTTCTCACGAGACGCGAATCGAGGAATTGGACGCCGATGTTCGGCCCCATCCCCAGGCAGAGACCGCGTACTGCATCGAGATCCGCCGATACAGCGATCCGCCGGAGCGGACCACGGCGGTCTTTGATCCCGGCCAACGCCTGGTGACCAACACTCCTTTCGTCGACGCCCAGACCATCCGCCTGCAACTGCCCAAGCCGGCCCAGCGTTTCTTTGACCGCATTTCCCTGCAAGGCGAGGTGAAGCTCAGCCGGCTCATCTACGACGCCGATCCCCGGCAGCAACGCAGCACGACCATCGAGCTCAGATCGGTGAACTGCACCGTGCCCTTGTCCATGCTCCGCGGCTCGACGCCTTCCCCGGTCGCGGCCACCAGCCAACTCGTCGGAGGGGATGTCGAAGAAACCGCCGTCAGCATGACTGACGTCGAGGGGCGGCTGGACCTGCGGGGGAGCAAGCTGGAAGTGAACGTGTCCGGCCTCATCAACGGGGCAAAGTCTCGGGTCGTCGGAAGCATGGACAATGTGGGCGGCCCCCTCCAGCAAATGGGCATGGACCTGCAGATTCAAGCCGCCGGGGTGCCCGCCCCCGAGGACCCTCTGCGCCGCCAACTGCTATCCGATCCCAACGTGCCGACGCTGTTGCAGGCGATCATCCAAGACTACGAACCTGAAGGTCGTTTCGATCTGGACTTTCGTTTTGTGCGATCGTTGAAGGCGGGGGCGCGATTATCCGGGACCCTCCGTCCCGTATCCGCCAGCGGCCGGTCCCGCCACTTTCCCTACTTGGTTGCCGAGCTGTCCGGCCAGATCCGCTTCGACGGCAACATGGTATTCATCGAAGAGCTGAAGGGCCGCCACGGTCCGGCGACCATCGAAGTCAACGGAACCGTGGATCGCTCGGCCTGTTGGGCGGCCGTGAACGTCAACATCATCGGCTCCATGGTTTCGCTGGACGACGAACTGCACGATCCGCTCTCGCCGCGGTATCGCTCGTTGTGGCAGCGATTCAACCCCGAAGGCGCCGCCAACATCTCCGTGCAACTCCGCCGCCCGGGGGCCGACGCCGACGAGCCCGATCCTCAATGGACCAACGTCGTCACGGCCGATTTGGTCGGCGCTCGAATCGTCTCGACGGAATACCCCTACCCACTTGAGGACGTCACCGGCAAGGTGGAGATCGAGTCCGATCGGGTGCGTTTCGTCAATCTCAACGGCCGCAACGGCGAAGCCACCGCCCAAATCGACGGAGAGGTTGTGTTCGACGTCGACGGCGAGCCCAGCGTCTCCTTGCACATCCAGGCGGACCGTCTGAGGCTGGACGAGACACTGGCGGCCGCCTTGCCTCCCGAGGGCCGCGCGGCCTTCGCCCAGTTTCAGCCCGAGGGCCTGGCCAACCTGTCCGGCACAGTGTCGCTGTCCGCCCCCGCGGCCGCCGTCTCCTATGACCTCCAAGCCGAGGTCTACGAGGCGGCGCTGCGCTACCAGGGCTTCCCTTATCGCCTCACCGACGTTCGGGGGCGAATCGACATTCGACCGGAGGCCATCACCCTGATCTCCGCCGACGGTCGCCACGGACCAACTCAACTAAGCGCCCGCGGGCAAGTCCGCCGCTCGCCCGCCGGATACACCGCCGACCTTCTCTTCGATCTGGAGCACCTGGTGCTCGACGAGGAATTGCACGAAGCCCTGCCGGGGCCGCTGAAAAGCGTTTGGCGATTGCTCGATCCTTCCGGATCGATCAACGTCAAGACTGCCATCCACCAGCCTTCCCAGGCTTCGCCGCCGCAGGTGCGACACCGAACCGAGATCGAGCCCACCCAGGCGTCGCTCTGTTTCAAGGCCTTCCCGCTGCCGCTGAGGGTTGATTCCGGAAAAGTCCTCATCACCGACGACAAAGTCGAGTTCCTCTCCGTCGAGGGGCAGGCCGGGGGCGGGGCATTCATCGTCAACGGACAGCTCGACTTCAGCCCGCCAGGGGCCCGCGGCGCGTTGACCATCAGCGCCAATGACATGACTTTCAGCGACGAGTTGATCGCCGCCATGCCGCCCAAGCTCAGCCGGGCTCTGGAGTCAATGAAGCCCGGGGGACGATTCGATCTGCGCCTGGACCCACTGCGCCTGGAAGCGGCAAACGAAGAAGCAGTCAGTTGGGAGTTCGCAGGACAACTGACCCTGCGCGACGCGACCACCAAGGGGGCGCTTGATTTGGGCGAGGCGACCGGGTCGGCGTCGGGGAGGGGCCGAGTCGATGCGGACGGCAAGGTTGCCCTGGACGCACAAGTTGAACTTGCCAAGTGCGTTCTTGCAGGCTGGCCGCTGGAACGGCTTTTCGCCCGTCTGTCCGCCTCTCCCGGCCTGCCATTCCTCCAAATCTCCGATGTTTCCGCCGAGCTCTACGGAGGCGAAGCGGCAGGCACGGCCCAAGTCCGTTTCGGCGGACATCGCACCGACTACGAGATATCGGTGACGGCCCGCGAACTCCAGTTGGATCGCTACATTGGAGAAAAGCAGCCGTCCTCGCAGGCGAGACCGCCGGCTTCATTCTCCACGGCAAAAGGACTGATCTACGGCAATTTGGCCCTCAAGGGCCGAACCGGGGCCGGCGGGTACCGCGAGGGCACCGGCGAGGTTTTCCTGCGCGAGGCCCAGGTGTGGAAGCTGCCCATCGTGTTCGCCATCTTTCAGGTGCTGAACCTGACCCCCGACGAGAACGTCTTCCACGACGGATGGATGGTCTATTATCTGGCGGGCGACACGCTCACGCTGCAACGGATCGACCTGCAGGGCAAAGCAATGTCCTTCGTCGGCGGCGGACGAATGGACTTGCGCACGAAGCATCTTGACGTGAAACTCCTGGCGGGCAGCCCCGTCCGCCTGGAGGTGCCCTTGCTCACCGATTTGTTGCGGGGCGCCTCGCGTGAAGTAATGGAGGTGCAGGTAAGCGGCACGCTGCAGCGGCCGCAGATCACGCCGCAGCCGATGCGAAGCCTGACGACGGTGTTGAAGACGCTGTTTCCCGAACCCCCACCGACGCGAGACAACCGCGACAGCGGCCGATGATCGGACCAACGGCAAACCGGTCCAGGCTAGGGCGACAGGCCTTGACGATGCATGAGATAATCTGATATGTTCAACTTCTGAGGTGGTTCGAAGTGGGAAGGAAGCCACCTCTCCCTCGCACGACAACGGTCATCCCCACACGGGAGAATTATCTCATGCTTCACGGACCACGGTCTGGAAACGCGATCGTTCTGTCAGTGCTTGTGGGTTTGCTGGCGACCCTGCAATCCGCCTCGGCCCAGGAGTCGATCATCATCGACCACACTTGCACGGACTTGAGCAAAGTGCCGGCGTGCTGGATTGAGCAGGCCAAGCTGCTCACCTTTCATTACGCCCACACCTCCCACGGCAGCCAGATCATCAGCGGCCTGGGCGTGCTCGAATCCCAACATCCGTGGTACAGCGTGGCGGTGCGAGAAAGCGGGACGGAAGGCCTGCCGCCCATCGAGAACCCCCCCGCCCTGCGGATCTATGACGGCAACCCGCCGGAGACCTACATCGAGCCCGACGACTACTGGGCCTCGACCGCCGGGATCAATCGGACCCGGGCGGTCGCCGCGACGGGACATTACGGCTTCTCGATGTGGTCCTGGTGCGGTCAGCAGTCATCCAACTCGCAGGCGGTCACACAACAGTATCTCAACACCATGGCGGCGTTCGAGGTTGAGTTCCCGGGCATGCGTTTCATCCTGATGACCGGCCACACCGACGGCACCGGCGTCAGCGGCAATCTTAATCAGCGAAACAACCAGGTCCGCAACTACGCCATCGCCAATGACATGGTCGTCTTCGACTTCGCGGATATCGAGAGTTACGACCCGGATGGGAACTATTATCTACCCCTCGGCTGCAACGACAACGGCGACTACAGCGGGGGGAACTGGTGCCAGCAATGGTGCGCGGCCAATCCCGGCAGCGAGTTGTGCGCCACCTGCTCGTGCGCCCACTCGCAGCCGCTGATCTGCAATCTCAAGGGGCGGGCCTTCTGGTGGATGATGGCCCGACTGGCGGGCTGGGACGGGAACCCGCAGGGCGACTTTGACCAGGACGATGACATCGACCAAGCCGACTTGGACACTTTTGCGTCGATCTTGCTGGACCCTGCCGGCCACGCGGGCCAACAAGGCGCCGCCGACATGAACTGCGACGGCACGGTCGACGGCCGCGACATCAAGCTGTTCGTCGAGGCGATGCTCACGCCGTAATTGTGTTGCCGGCAAGCGGTCTAGAGGGCCGGCGCGATTCTGGCGAGACCGCCTCCTTATCCTTGACATCGCTGCGCGAAGTAAAGGGCAGGCGGGGGGCCGACGCTACGAGCAATCGTGAAATGCTCAGGCGGTCGCGGCTCTGTTGCGGGGGTCGGGGGCGACGGAGCGTCATTCGTGTATCGGTTCGTCGGCGGCGGGCAGCGACGACGCCAAGGATGCAAGGGCTTCTCTGGCGGCGGCATGATCGGGGTCGATCTCCAGACACCGCTTCAGGACCGCGGCGGCCTGGTCGCGCCGAGCCAGTTCGAGCAAGTCACGGGCAAATCGATATTGGGCCTCGGCAGAGTCCGGCACGAAGCGGGCGGCGAGGGCGTGAATCCCCGCCGCCTCGGACAAGCGTCCCTCGGAGCGAAGCTTGTCGCCGCGAGCAAGGGCGAGTCGCAGAATCTCGGGCTGGTGTTGCCCCGCTTCCTCATGGCGCCCCAGGTTGCGGAGCGTGGCGAGGAGGTTGCATCTTGCTTCAAGGTAATCGGGGCGGTCCTCCAGGGCTCTGCGGTATTCGGCAATTGCGTCGGTCGGTCGCTCCAGCTTCAACAGGGCGTTGCCCAGGCTGTAGCGGGCCTCGGCGTAGTCAGGGTTCACGCGCAAGGCTCGCCGGTAGTACTCCACGGCCTCGGGCAGCCTTCCACACGCCGCCAAGGCGATGGCGGCGTTATTTTGGGCTTCCGCCCAGTCGGGTCGAAGGCTCGCGGCTCGAAGGCAATAGGCGAGGGCGGCAAGGGCATCACCACGGCGGAGCAACATCGCCCCCAGGTTGTTGTTAGCCTCGGCGTGGTCGGGGTCGGCATGCACGGCCTGGCGATAGAGCCGTTCCGCTTCTTCCAGGCGGCCTGACTCCGAGAAGATATTGCCCAGACTGTATAGAGCCCTGGCATCCCATGGGTCCGACTCAACGGCCCGCTGATAGCAGGCCACCGCCTCCTCGCGGCGCCCGCAGGTCCAGAGAACAAAGGCCCGATGCCGCTGGAGGCCGGCCCGGTCGGGGTTCAGTTCGAGGGCACGATCGCTGTGGATGGTCGCCCTGGCGCAATCACCCAGGGTGGCCAGCACGATGCTCAAGTTGTCGTGAGCCATGTCGTAGTCGGGCTTGAGCGCCAGCGCCCGGCGGAGATGCTCGGCGGCCTCGGCCGGTTTCCCGTCGATGTAGAGGACCTGGGCAAGGTTATTGTGCGCCCGGGGATTATCGGGCCGTTTGTTCACTGCGTCCGTCCAGATTCCCAGCGGCGTTCTGTAGTCGTCGTTGCGGGCCGCGGCAAGCAGCGCCAACAGGCCAAGGACCGGCCCGGCCATCGCCACCCCCAAGACGCGTCTGACCAAGGGAGGCAAAGCCAGGCCGGACGACAGTCGCTGCAACGCCGCGAATGCCGCCAAGACCACTCCGACGGCGACGGCGGCGAGGGGCAGGTACATACGGCGTTCGGCGGCGACCTCGGTGATGATCGGAACGAAGCTCGAGGTCGGCGAGAGGATGACGAAGAACCAGGCGCCGAGGAAGCCGATGGTCGGGCGGCGGAGAAGGGCCACGATCGTGGCGGCGAGCAATGCGAGCACGACCAGGGCGTACGGCGCCGCCTGGGTCCAAGTGACGGCGATCGGCATGCCGTAGTCAATGACCAGCCCTCGGGGCCAGAAGGCCAGCCGGAGGTAGGTGGCAATGCCGAGGCACTGATTCCTCGCGTAGTCCAGCGGGCCGGCGTCGTGGCCGAACCCGACGGTCATGGAGCGTGGTCCGGCGGCCAGGAGAAGGCCGAGTATGAGCCAGGTAGCGGCGAGGCCGGCATACAGCCAGGGTCGACGGCGGCAGACGCCGCTGAACGACGGCCCCACGAAGATGCGATCGTAAAGGAGGACGAGGGCGGGCGCGGTGACCATCACCTCTTTCGTCGCCATTCCCAGGGCGCAGGCGATGATCGCGGCGGCATACCATCCTGCGGGCCTGGCGGCATCGAAACCGCGAATGGCGCAATAGAGCGTCAGCAGATAGAAGAGGCCCATCATGCACTCGGTGCGCTGGACGACGTAGGTGACGCTCTCGGTTTGCAGCGGGTGAAGGAGCCAGACCAGCGCGGTCACAGCCGCGAGCGGCGTCGCCGCGCGGCCATATAGCTCGTTGAGCCGTTTGCCCGACAGCGTCCGCCGAACAACGCCAAATAGCGTGAGGCCCGCGAGCACATGAATGAGCACGTTGAACGCTCGATAGCCCGCCGGGCGCAGTCCGCCGAAGTGATAATTCAGGGCCAGGGTCAAGCTGACGACCGGCCGCCCGGCGACGGGAGACTGCGGCGGGGCCGACATCGCGGCGGGCAACGGCCAGACGCTGCGGACGTACGGATTCTCGGTGATGGCTTCTTCATCATCGAAGACGAACGGATACGGCAAGGCTGGAGCGTACACGAGGAAGCCGGCGAGAACGATCGCCACGGCGAAAAGGCGCAGGCCGCGCAGCCCCGCCCCCCCACTCATCCCGGACTGGCCTGCTGAATACACGAAACCTCGCTCCAGGAACACGATGCCGACTGATCGCGCCCAGGCCGCGCCGCCGGCTGCTCAGGCCGCGCTCTCCACGGCCTCGATCATCACCGGCAGCACTTGCGCCTCCACGCCGGCCAACGTGCCGGGAATCCGCGCCCCTGCGGCCCGCTCGTGTCCGCCGCCGCCGAAGCGAGCCGCAATCGCCGCCACGTCCAGCCCTCGCTTGCTTCGGAAACTGACTCGCACCGGCCCGTCGGCCGGGGGCTCCACGAGCAGGAGACACGCGTTCACCGACCCCACGCGCTGCGGCTCGTTGATGAGCTCCTCGGTCATCTCCCGCGTCGCCCCACAACGCGCCAGCATCTCCCTGGTGATGCGGATCACGGCCAACCGCCCGTCGGCGTGCAGCTCAAACGAGGACATGATCGCCCCGATCAACCTGGCCCGCGCCTGGCAATCGCTCAGATAGAGCCGTTCATACAGCTCATTCGGCCGCGCGCCGGCCTTGACCAGCCGGGAAGCCGCCGCAAAGACCGCCCGGTCGGCGTTGGCAAACCGAAACCAGCCCGTGTCGGTGGCCAGTGCGGTGAAGAGAGCCTTGGCCACGTGGGCGTCGATCGACCAGCCGGCATGATCGCAGACTTGCAGGACGATCTGAGCGGTGGCCCCCGCGTTCTGGTCGAAGAAGACTTCATCGACGATGTCATCACGGGTAAGATGATGGTCCAAAGCCAACCGCCGGATCGGCGCCGATTTGACGGCGTCGGCCAGCTTGCCAAGCTGAGCCGACGCGCAGGTATCCACCAGCAGCAACAGGTCGGCGTCTCCGAGCACCCGCGTCGACGAGGACGCATCCCAAACCAGCAGAGGCTCGGATTCCGCCAGGAACGCATAGCGCTCGAGGATCGGCTCGTGCAGGTAGCCCGTCGCCGTCTTGCCCCGCGCCCGCAGCAGCCGCTGAAGGGCGACCATCGAGCCGACCGCGTCGCCATCCGCTCGCGTATGCGTGGTGATGACGATCCGCGAGACGGCATCGAACCTCGACACGATCTCTGGCAAGCCGATCCTAACGGGTTTCTGCATCAATGGGCCTTTCCCGGCAAACGGCATCAGCCGGCTTCAAGAGCCGGAGCCCGGCTCAAGGCGCACTAATCGCCGCACGGCCTCGACGTCGCGGGCGATTTGCTCGGTCAGCGACTGACGATCGCCAAACTTGTGTTGATCGCGCAACCGAGCCGCCAGACTCAGCCGAACTTCATCGCCGTACCAGTCGCCGGCCTTATCCAGTATGAACGCCTCCACCACCAGGGTCTTTCCGCCAAGGGTCGGCCGATGTCCGATGCTGATCGCCGCCAGGCTGGCCGCGACCGGCGACGCACTCGACGGCGAAACCATCGCCCCGCCTGGAGGCCCCGGCGTGTTCGAGGCTCGCCCGGCGTCATCGGCGTCATGCAATTCCGCGAGGCCTGCGTAGACGCCTTCTCCTGGCACAAGCTGCCCCTTGGCGACATCCAGATTGATCGTCGGGAAGCCCAGCTTGTGACCCTCTCCCTCGCCGTGAACCACTCGGCCCATCAGGACGTACGGCCGCCCGAGGCACTCCGCAGCATGTTCGATCAAGCCCTTGCTCACGCACTCGCGAATCAGCGTGCTGGAGACGATGACGTGCTGGTGCTCACCGATGGTCAAGCGATACGGCTCGACGACATGCACCTGAAAGCCGCCTTTGGGGGACATGGCCCGCAAGGTGTCTATGTCGCCCTGGCGCTCTCGGCCGAAGCCGAAATCCGGCCCCTCGACGACGTAGGAGGGATGTATCTGACGAACCAGCACTTGTCGGACGAAATCCTCGGCCGAAAGCGACAGAATATCGCGATCCGCCTTCAGACGGACCACTGCGTCGGCACCCGACCGAGCGAGCTGGCGGAGCTTCTCGCTCCACGGCGTCAGGCGCGGAGGAGCGCGATCCGGCCGCAAGAACGCCAGCGGGTGCGGTTCAAACGTCATGGCCAGCACCCGGGCGCTGGACACCTGGGCCAGGGCCCGCGCCGTCCGCAGAATCCTCTGATGTCCCAGGTGAACGCCGTCAAAATTGCCGACGGACAGCACGGCCCCGCGCATTGCGTCGTCAATTGTCGATAGGTCGTCGTAGACCTTCACGCAGAAACTCCCTGGCAAGCCGGCATGCTTGCTTGACGGCACCAAAGGCGCCGGCAGGGCTTGGCGACCAAGCCCCGTTGCGGCCGCCGGGCTCGAGCAGTGTTTCGGCTCAGCCGCTGTTCGCCGACGCCCGCCGCCAACCCAGAATTCGCGGCAACCGCAGCGCGTTCAGCACGACGGTCAACGAGCTGACCATCATCGCCGCCGCGGCGACCGCCGGCGGCAGCGTGCCCGTGGCGGCCAGTGGAATCATAAGCACGTTGTAGACAAACGCCCAGAAGAGGTTCTGCCGGATGACCCGCAGACTCACCCGGGCCAACTCAACCGCGTCGGCCACCAGCGGCGGGGCCGAGCCCACCAGGTTGACGCCGGCCGATTCCACGGCTACGTCCGCGCCGGTGGCGAAGGCGACGCCCACGTCGGCAGCAACCAGGGCCGCGGCGTCGTTCACACCGTCGCCGACCATGGCCACGCGGCGCCCCCCCCGCCGCAGTTGCTCAATCCGCCGAAGCTTCCCTTCTGGAGGCACGCCGGCCGTCCATCGCCTCAATCCCAGCTTCCCCGCCACCGCTCGGACCGACTCCTCGCGATCACCGCTCAGTAACTCGCTTTCGATGCCCAACTCTCGCAGACGCCGGATCGCCGCCGCCGCCGAAGGTCGGACGGCATCGCAAAACAAGATCGCCCCGACGCCCACACCGTCCACGGCGATGGCGACGACCGTTTTGTCCTCCGCGGCGGACTCCGCCATCCTCGACTGCAAGCCGGAGACATCACTGCCGAGCGACGCCAGGAAATCAATGCTGCCGACAGCGACGGACCGGCCGTCCACGGTCGCCGTCACCCCGCGGCCGGGGTGGGAGACGAACGCGGTCGCCTCACGAATCTCAAGCGCATTGCGGCGAGCCTCGGCAACGATCGCTCCGGCGAGCGGATGTCTGGAGAACTGCTCGACCGCCGCCGCCTTCGCCAGGAGCGACTGCTCTTCCCGGTCCTCGACCGCCACGATGCGGGAGACCGTCGGCCGCGCCGTGGTCAGCGTGCCCGTCTTGTCCCAGACGACGAGGTCCACGCCGCCCATCGTTTCCAGCATCGCCGCCTCGCGGACCAGGATGCCTCGCAGAGCCGCCAAGCCACAAGCGACCGTGACGACCGTGGGAGTGGCCAGTCCGAGCGCGCAAGGACAGGCGACCACCAGCACCGCCACTGCCGCCCGCGTCGCCGACGGCAACGCCGCCGTCCCGCCCAAGAGGAGCCACGTCGCGAAAGTCAGCGCCGCCACCGCTATCACGAAGGGCGTAAAAACGCCGGCTACGCGGTCAGCCAACCGTTGCATCCGCGTCTTGCTCGCCTGGGCTTCCGCGACCAGTTGCACGATTCGCCCCAGCGCCGACCGGCTGCCGACCGCCGTCGCCCGGATCATCAGCATCCCTTCCACCACGCCCGTCCCGCCGAGGACTCGGTCGCCCGGCTGTCGTCGCACCGGCACAGCCTCGCCGGTCATGAGGCTCTCATCGACGTCGGCGTCGCCCTCAACCACCTCGCCGTCAACGGGGATCGTCGAGTGGGCGGGAGCGCTGATTACGTCGTCGACGACGATCTGCTCGACGGGAATCGTCGCCAGTTGCCCGGCTCGCGTGACCAGGGCGGTTTTCGGTGCTCGCCGAGCCAAGGCGGTCATGGCCGCCGAGGCCCGGCCCTTGGCCCGCGATTCCAGGTATCGCCCGAGGGCGACGAGCGCCAGTAACAACGCCGCCGCAGGCTGGGGGATGAATAATTGTCCGCCGGCGACAACCCCCCCATATATGATGATTTTAAAGGCGGTGGTGACGCCCAGGCTGACCAACAGGTCCATATCAGGGGCACGCCGGACGGCCGCACGAAGGCCGCTCAACAGAATGGGCGCCCCCGCCCGACCGAGGGCGATTATCAGGAAAAGCACCAGTTGGATCGCCCGGCTTATCGTCAGCGCCGGCCATGCGCGGCCGCCGAAATGCAGCGTCGCTCCATGCCCCCACGCCGCCGGGGCCACATGGTCGATCAACAAGACGAACGCCGCCAGGATAGCGGCGACAGCCGCCGCCCGGCGATGTTGTTGCAGGCCGGGGCTTTGATCACCGGCCTTGGCGAGATGACCCAGCAGGCCGTCTGCGGCGATGGCTTGGGCGTCGTACCCAGCGGCGCGGACGGCGGCGACCAGGCTCTCGAAGGCGTCTTCGGCCTCCATGCAAGCCGTCACCTGCGCGGATCCGCTGACCAGATCCACGCGTGCATCGAGCACTCCTGCCGCTCCGCGGAGCGCGTCTTCCACACGCTGGGCGCAGCCCGCGCAGTGCATGCCCATGACGCGCAGATTGATTTGCTGCATCGGAGCGTGACTGACCTGCGGATGTAGAAGGCGTCGTCGTCCTGGCAAGGGCGAGATCCTAAACTCGACCGACGACCCTGCAGCACCGGCGAGGGACGGCTGCAAACTCTCGCCCGCGCTTCAGGACGGCTGCAATGAGCGAAACGCGGCCTTTCAGGCCGGCAACGCAGGCCCCGCCGTCAGCGCGGGCCTTTCTGCGCCCTCGGTCCCACATTCTCAGTTCTTTCCTTTGCGGCCCGTTGCTCACACCACGAACTCATCGTGACACAAGGATTCCAGCATGTTTTCGAGCAGATCAACGGCGTTGACCACCGTCAGGATATTCACCTGCAGGGAACGATCACCGCCCAGAGAAGGCCGGCAACGGCCGGCCTGCGGCCCGTGGGTCTCCACATCCAGCCGCATCCGCGTGCGGAGGAACAGGTCCGGCCAGATGACCCCCCCCATCGCTACCGCGTCTTGCACAAACGTCTTGCCGTGGCCCGGCTCGTCGTCGCGATCCAGCGAATATCGCAGGATGTCCGCCAGCACTTCGCCGGTTCGAGCCCCGCTGGCCGCAAGGCGGGCGACGTGGGACTCGTCAAGACGAATCATATTGGTCACGTCGAGCGGCACGACGGTGATCGGCAGACCCGAGGCCAGCACCTTGGCGGCGGCCTGCGGATCGCGTCGGAAGTTGTACTCCGCAACCTCGTCGACGTTGCCTTTCGTCCAGACTGCTCCGCCGGAAACATAAATCTGCTCGATGGAACAGGCCAGATCACCTGCCCCCTCCAACATCGCCGCCAGGTTGGTCAACGGCCCCAAGCAGACGACCACCAGCCGGCCCTTCGCCTCCGCCGCGGTCTCCCGGTATACCGTGCGATAGTCCAAAGACTTGGCCGCAGCGTCGGGGGGGAGGTGGGTCTGCCCAAGGCCGTCTTCACCGTGGGCTTCCCGGCGATACCCGGCGGCACAGGCGGGGGCATCCAGACCGCTGCCCACAATCGGCCTGGCAGGTGGATCGACCGCCCTGAGCAACCGCCCGATGTTGGTCACGATTTGATCAAGCGGAACGTTCCCCCCCACGCCGACGATGGCCTTGATCTGAAGCGAATTCATGGCCAGAGCCAGTGAAACCGCCACGGCGTCGTCAATACCCATGTCCGTGTCGATGAGCACCGCCGTGGCCATGGTCCGCCGCGCTTTCTTGATCGGTCAACTGGCTGAACCTGGAGTCGCGATGGTCCATTATTAGTGGGCTCTTCCCCGTGGTCAACGAGGATAGGCCCGGCGGCGGCCCTCCGAGAGGGACATGCTCGCGCCGCACTGCAAGGATGATCCCCCCGCCCTTTGAGCCCTGACCACTTGCCTCGCCAAACCAGCCGGCGCCTTGCGGCAGGCCGGGCGAGAAACCCGCCAATATTGCGACCCATGATCTCTGCATATGCCCTGGAGACTTTCGTTGAATCGACTTCGGTGCATTCCTATGATGCCTCATCCAACAAGGTGTTGGAAACGCGAACCCCTACAACGAAAGGTGTTGCACCATGATGATTTCCGAGAAGATGAACCAGGCACTCAATCGGCAGGTCTCCAACGAGTTCGGCGCCTCCCACGCCTATTTGGCCATGGCCTGCTCATTCCACGAAATGGGTCTGAAGGTCTTTGGCAAGCGATTCTTTCAGCAGGCCGAGGAAGAGCGTCAACACGGTCTGAAGATAATGAAGTACATCGAAGACGTTGGCGGCAAGGTCGTCCTGGACGGCCTGGCCAAGCCCAAGGCCGGCTACAACACCGCCCTGGCCATCATCGAGGCGGCGGTCGAAGCCGAGCGGACGGTCACCAGCCAAATCAACGATCTCGTCGCCCTGGCCGACAGCGAGAAGGACTACGCCACTCGCAGCTTCCTTCAGTGGTTCGTCGACGAGCAGGTCGAGGAGGTCTCCAGCATGCTCGAACTGCTCCAGTTGGTCACCATGGCCGGCGAGAAGAACCTCTTCTACGTCGAATCCCGGTTGGCCCAGATGATGCAAAGCTGAGCCCGGCGAGACCCAAACCCGCCAGCCAAGGCGGCGCCCGCTGAATCACGCCCCACCCACGACCGTGTTGAGCTTGTTCCCTGCTCGACAGGCAAGCGCTGACCAGCCCCGATGGGTGAGGCGTGCGGTCAAGCGGTCGCCCTGCTGCTGAGTGCCGCTCCTCCTGTCGATCCGCGCGGGGCGCGAGCGTGCTGCTACAATTCACCGTCGAGCCCGCCGTCGAGACGTGCGACGCAGCGCGACTGCCTGACGGACTGCGCCGACCGCAGCGATGCGCAGGCGACACGGCGGGCGACTTCGGGTATGCTTCCTGTCCGACATTCCGAGAGGGCAAGAGTATGTCCAAGGTCAGCGTGATCGTCGTCGCCGCCGGCGGAAGCACGCGGTTTGGCGACAAGGAAAGCAAGGTCTTCGCCAAGCTGGACAACCAGCCGCTGTTTCTCCGCGCCCTACAGCTCTTCGTCAATCGCGAGGACGTCTGCCAAACCATCCTCGTGGTCGCGCCCGCGGACATGGAGCAGATGAAGGCCAAATTTGGCGCCAACATCGGCTTTATGGGCGTCAAGCTGGTCGAGGGCGGGGCCGAACGGTACGAGTCCGTCGCCAACGGCCTCGCCGCCGTCGCGGAGGCCGCCGAACTCGTCGCCATCCACGACGCCGCTCGGATCTGCGTCACCCCAGGGTGGATTGACCGGGTATTCGCCGTCGCCGCCAAGACCGGCGCCGCCATTCCCGTTGTGCCGGTCACGTCGACGCTGAAGCGGCTCGACAAGGACGGCGCTGTAACGGAGACGGTCCCGCGGGCCGGGCTTTACACGGCCCAGACGCCGCAGGTCTTCCGCAAGGAGGTCATCACTCGGGCATATGCCCGCTTGAAGGAAGAGGGCTTGGATCTGCTCGGCGGCGTTCCGCTGACCGACGACGCTCAACTGGTGACGGCCGCAGGGGGCACGGTGACGGCCACCGAAGGTGATCCACGGAATATCAAGATCACCACCAGGGCCGACCTCACGCTGGCCGGGGCGGTGCTGAAAGTCCTGCCGCAGAGGCCGGTTGCCCGCGGCGGCGCGTTCGAGGAGGCTAAGTGGTAGCGCCCGCGAAGAAACGCAAGACGATGCGAGTGAATGCTTGAACGCGCCCGGCAGGACTCGAACCTGCGACCGTCGGATTAGAAATCCGATGCTCTATCCAACTGAGCTACGGGCGCAACATCTTTACTGACAAGGACTTTTTACTCGAACGGCCGTGTTTTTCAAGGCCCCAAATGGGCTTGGGGGTCAGCCCGCCTCATAAACAGGGCTCGTTTGCTGGGACCGGCTCTGGCTTGACGGACAAGAGCGAGCTGATCGTCAGTGGCAGCAGCGTAGTCACGTTGTGTCGTCTCGATGTTGCTGTGGCCCTTCAACCTTCCCGGTTGCGTGCCGTCGCCCGCCCGCCGGTGGGACGGGCGTCAGGGCTGCTGAGCGACATCCCAGGTATCCGTGAAAACCAAAAAAGATAGCGCGGGCAGGCGGGGCGCGGTACAATAGCTTTGCGCGGACCCGTAGCGAATCCCGACAGATCATCTTGAGAAGGTCGGGCGAGAAGCGCGATCGGGCCGACATATTACCTGTCGAATAGAACCGCCGGCGCGCAGCCACCGCCGATGGGGCTTTGTTTAGGAGAGCATCATGTCCAGGTCCGCGACAAATCTGTCCGGGGCACTTCCGCGTGTAAGCTTCCTGCTCGCCGGGCTTCTGTTGGTCAACGCTGCGGCCTCCCGCGCCGACGGTCCACCCTCGCGGCTGCCACCGATCGGCACGCACTCCACGATCATCACGGCCGACGGGTACATTCGCGACGACGAATTGGCCATGCACATCGCCAATCAGATCAACGCGCATGGCGGCCAGGTCCAGGACGTGAAGATCATCTTGAACACCTGCTACGGCGGCGGCTTCCTGACGGGGATTACATTCGTCTTTTCTCCCGGCGGACCGTGCCCGGGCGTGCCCTGGGCCTTCGCTTCAGCAGCGGAATGGTACCAATATGCCTGGGCATTTCGGGCCGAGTGGTGTCAGGATCCGGTCGCCAATCTCGGCTCCAAGTTCACCAGCGCCCTGGCCGGACCACAGAGCGGGCGCTTCGACTCGACGCCGGGCTCGATGCGCGACCTCAGCACGAACAACGTGTACAGCGACCTCCTGGTTGCGCGGCAACGCGACGAGGCCGGCCCCAATCGCGAGAACTGCGAGGCCACCGTAATCGCGGTCGGCAACGGCGGCGAGAATATCACCTGGAATCCACCGGGAGCCAAGCATGAGGTCATCCTCTTCGGCGGGCAGATGGACCAGCCAGCGTACTACAACGACATGGAGAACATGCAGAGCGCGCTGCTGAACCTGTACGGAAGCGCCCCGCACAACATCCAGATCATCCCGAACGGGACGAAGCAGAATCTACTCGACGCCATCAGCGCAGCGTGCGCGAACCTCGACGCCAACACGCAGCTCCTGCTGCACTTCACCGATCATGGGGGCTTCACGGTTGATATCGTCGAGCACCTGCAAGCACAGGGGGAGCAACCACCCGTTTCGGTGCCGCCGTCACAGCCCAAGGACATTCTGATCTGGAATCCTTGGCCGGTGAACCCCAAAGGTTCTCCGCCGCCTCCACCCCCACCCCCTCCGCCACCGCCTTGGCCGCCGGACCCACCGGAGGAGCCGATCAAGCTCGACCTGTCGTTGCTCTTCCTCATACACGGCGAGCATTGGTGCATCTGCATCAACGACATACCGATCGCGCTGCCGCCCGGACCCCTGGTGGGCGAGTTGGAACTTCCGGTGGCGTGGGAAAGTTTGTGCGAGGGCGAAAACCACTTGACGATCAGCCCCGTCGGTCAGCCGAGCGGCCCCTTCGTATTCGATGCGATGGAACTTAGGAGCGGCCCGATGGCCATGGCGACCGATCCGCCACCTTCAGCCGCCGTCAGCACCGCCCTGTGGTACCACTTTACCGGGCCTTGGTTCCCTGGGTCCGCCACCCCGTTCCAGGTGCCGTCGCAGGTCACCGAACCGGTGTGGGCGCAGAATGGTCTACTGACGTACTACTACAGCGATCCGCGCTGGCCCGATCGTCAAGGCTTCTGGGCCGTCTCGGGACCGATGCAGACAGGCGTCATAACGGTGCGGCTGGACAACACGTACAGCCCGGCAGAGAAGCAGCAGGTGGTCATCGCAGCCGACATCAGGACCAACGATCCGACGAGCAACGCCTGGAACGTTGTCGTCCAACCGCCTTCTGGAGATGGGGCGGCGCCTTCGGCCGTATCCTCGCCCCAAGTCGTGGGCGCGTATCCAAATCCGGATGGCTCCACCTCATACACTTGGCAGCAGGACATCGCGCCGGTCGCCGGTTTCCAGGACATCGCCATCACGTTGAAGACTGGGGCAGGTAGCGAGGATTACATCTTCATTGACGACGTGGTCATCTACACACTAGGCGTACCCAAGGACAAGCCTCTGCAACACCCAAGCGCGCCCCCGGAACAGAAAGACATGAGCCAGGCACAGTACTATTACTTCAGCGAGCCGGAGTGGCCGCCGACGCCGCTCTATGAGGTAGTTCCTACCTGGCACGAGGCAGCAGTCTGGCAGCGATTCGGATCATCCCCCCCTGAATGGCTGGCCGATGTCACGGACCACCACGGGGTGATCGGGCTGCCGGAAGGGTCCCCCGCCGAAGGGCAACTGATCGTCCATTTCAACGATCATGCCGAGCCGGCCGGCGTCGAGCACGTGTCATACCAATTCGACTACTTCACGGGCGGAGGCTGGCTCTGGTGGCAACCGGTGGTGCCGCCGGGAAGCCTGATCGGCAACACCCACGAGGAAATCGAGGAGTTGGGCGACGGGTGGATGCGGGTCCAAGTGACCTTCGACGTTACTCCTCCGCCGGCTTGGCAGGAGTTCCATTGGTTCCTGTCCGCAAGCGGAAGGGGCGGCCCCGTCGCGATTGACAACTTCGCCATGTCGGGCAGCACGTGGTGGGCCGACTCCTGGCACGACGCGTTCGACTTCCACGAGGTGGGTCTCGGCCTGCACGGCCGGTACGGCTGGAAGGGCTGGGACAACAGCCCTCTCGCTGACGGCTTCGTGACGGAGGTTCAGGCCCGCAGCCCGTTCAACTCGCTTGTGGTCCAGGGGCCGACGGACCTGGTGCAGGAGTTCGACCTGCCCGCGAGCCGCTACTTCCTTACGGCGTGGCAGTACGTGCCGGCCGACTTCGTCTCCGGCTGCGATCCGACGGGCCAGTTCTGCGGCTCGTACTTCATCTTGCTCAACACCTACCACGACGGCGGCCCCTACGACTGGTCCGTCCAGTTGCACGCCGATTCGGTGACGGGTTCATTCATCCGCGACCAGCAGGTCCCCGTGTCGCGCCCGCTTATCACGAACCGTTGGGTTAGGATTGATGTTTTGATTGACCT
>CAYYBO010000011.1:0-14505 GCA_964470125.1 uncultured Planctomycetaceae bacterium
ACCAGCACAACATTCCGGCATCGGCTTCACAGTTCCGCCCGCAGCAGCTGCAGGGTCTCATTTCCGTCGCCGCTCCACGCGCTTGCATAGGCCTTCGGCGAACCGCCGCCAGCTCTGGCGTGGCTCATCAAGAGCGAACCAACCTGGGTCCGCGGCTATTTGACTGTCATTGATCATGCTTCTCACCCTCGACCGGCCTGAGCATTCGCAGAACCCTGGCCTTCCTCCGCATCCACGCCCGATCCCAGGGGTACATGAGCGCAGCCTCGTTCGCTTGCTTCTTCTCCATGTTACGCCTCCGAACCTGCCTCTAGCGAGCAAGCTCAGCTCGAAGTGGAGGCTGAGCTTGCCGACTCTCGTAGCTCTCCAACATGAAGGCGCTTTCTCACGCCGCCGCCCGCGGTGGCGCCGTCTCCACTGAAATCTGCGTCGTTGTCATCACCGGCGTTCCTTCCACTATTCTGACTTCCTCAATCGCCGCGAGAATCTCCAAGGCCGTCTCTCGGATGCGTGTGAGGCTCGCCATCAGGAGTTTCTTGTCGCCCTGGTAGAGCTTGATGTAGTCCTCGCAACTCGTGCTCATGTTGAGCCCTGCGGTGTGGCACACCACGAACGCCACGGCCTCCGCCTCGGTCTCGCGCACGATCCGGCTTGCATCCCTCTCGCCGTTTTGGTGCAGCCTCACGTGAGCCATCTCGTGGACAAGGGTCGAGAAGGTCTCCGCTGGCGACAAGTCTGAGCGCACTAGAATCTGCCCGCCCACCGCCATGCCCTGTGCCGGTCCGAGTGAATCGGCGGATGTTACCGTGATCCCTCGGCCTTGAGCCCATGCCAGCAACCGCGGTAGTAGCTCGCCCACATCGCCGCTGACTTCCGCGAACTTGGGCAGTTCCCTGCCCTCGGTCTGCGCCAGATCAAAGACTACCGCCCCGCGAAACCCAACAACGGCGCGGCCGTTCTCATCCGCGTCACTCGCCTGCTCCGTTGGCTTCGTGCAGTCGGCTGCAGAGCATACGTTCGCGTACTTCCGCCGCGACACGATCGGCGCCAGGATGTGAATGCCTCTCTCGCCCTTCCGCACGATCCTTCCCATCTTCCGCCAGGCGTGAAAGCCCGCAACCCGCGTGGCCTCCGGCCTAGCCACCGCGATGAGAAGCTGGTTGCCCAGTGAATACCGCCGGAATCGTCCCATCGCGGCCAGATACGTCTTGAGCGTCGCGCTTTCTCCCCGCTCCAGCTCTGCCGCCAGTTCGTCGATTGCCTCATCCACCAGTCCTCTGCTCTGTTCCGTTCTCATGCTGTCACCTCGGGAGCCCTTGTGGGGTTCCTGGGCCTTGAGGAACCCCACAACGCATGATGGGGCATCCGCCGCGACAACGCCGGCGTCATCTGGCTCACCAAAGCATCCGCTCGTCACGAGCATGCAGACTGAAGAATCACGTGGGGGTCAGGAGGAGAGCATCGGTCTCAGCAGATGGGGGCGTATCCTGAATGGTACGAGCGGCTCGATCGGAAGGTGCCTGGGTAAAAGGCTCCTTGTGCGATCTCCTGGGGTGGCCCAAGGCCTCGCGACTGCTTGACGAATTATGATTGACTTGGCTACGGAAAACCTGATTCCCCTTCGCGAGGTGCCGCGCCACCTTCCGCCGCGGCCCAATGGAAAGCGTTTGCACATAAGCGCCGTGTACCGGTGGACCCTTCGGGGCATTAAGGGTGTGGTTTTGGAATCGATTCGAATCGGTGGAACGACATACACCAGTCAAGAGGCAATCCAGCGGTCCTCAGAGCGGTTAACCAAGCCGTTGCCAGTGCAGATTGCTCCAAGCAAGGTAAGCCGCCTGCGGCAGCGCCAGCTCGACCAGGCGAACACCGCGGTCTCTAAGGCCCTCGGTCTTGATCGCCCGTTCCGCGGCCGCAATGCCGGCTCGCCGTAGCATATCATTGATCAAAACGATTCGGGCTCCGGGCATCCAACTCGGACGACCGGAGCCCGCACGGCACAATGTGCCGGTATCGCTCGGGAAGCTTATCCGACCTCGGCCATGATGTCAGCCGCCTTCGTGCGGTCCAGTTCCGCGTAAACCTCGGTGACGGTGCTGGAGCGATGCCCGAGTACGACGCGGGCTGCTTCTATACCGAAGCGTTTTCGCAGGTACGTCGCCGTCGAATGTCGCAGTCGATTCGGCCCCCACACTTCGATGCCGGCCTTCTTGCAAGCCCGCAAAATGGCGCTGTAGTAGCTGCGTCGCGTGTAGCGGTCACCGGGGATGCGTTTCGGCGACGGCCGGCGTTTCTTCGACCGGTTACCCGGCTTCCGCAACCGGTCGCGAGATTGCCTTACGGCATCCTTCGGGCTGAACAGGTACGCCTCCGCCGGCCGGAGCAAGTAGGGTGTGATGATCGCCTGGGCCCTGGGGCCGAGATAGACGAGCCGCTCGATGCCATGATGCTCGGTCTTATGGCGGGCGGGCCGATAGATCCATGTCGGCTGGTTGCGGTTAATGTCGATCGGCCGCATGGCCGTCACTTCGTTGGGACGCATGCCGGTCAACTGCTGAAGCTCGATCATCGACCGGACCTGCGGCGTCACGTGATTCAGGGTCGCTTTGACACTCTCCTCGGGAACTGGTCGAACCAGCCCCGTTTCCCTCGCCTCGGTTCGGCCGGCGCGAAGGGCAGCGACGGCTTGGAGCGCATGGAGCACCTGCGGAGCGACAAGCTGATTCTCGACGCCCCATTTGAACACGCGGCGGATACGATTGACGCGAAGGTTGATGACGCGACGCGAGAGCTTGGCCTCAATCAGTTTCTGCCTGACCGCTTTGAGCGCCATCGGTCCGAACTCGGCGACCGGCAGCATGCCGTAGAGCGTCTGCAGGAAGGCAGCAGGTTCGTCCGGCCCAGTACACCGAGAACGTTGAGTTGTCGACCATGGGGCGTCGGGGGGGAGGATTCCGGTGCTTCGCGCTCTGCGGTCGCCCCCAACCGACGGGTGTGCGGCTGTCGAGTTCCGCTTGGACGACCGCGCGAATCTCATCAGCACAGATCGCGGCGGTCATGAGAGCTTCGGAGAGTTGTTCGCTCAGATCCGCAAGTCGTTGGGTTTTCTCCGAGATCATGGTGGTCTCCATCTGTCGGCCGCAGATGGTGGGACCACCATGCCTGAACTGGCCCGGTGCGTTCAGGTGCGTGACGTTGTGCGGGGGTCTGCTCCGTCGGGCCGCCAGTCTGGGCCACAGGTCCGTAGAGCAAGGCCCCGGATCGCAGCCAACTCATTGCCGTTGGCCGGCCGCGGCCGGCTGAGCCGATACGCGATGGGCGTTCGCGTGGCCGGGGTTTTCCCAAAACAAGAGGAGCGCCGAACCAAGGCCACTCCCGAACCCCCGCCAAGGGGTCACGATGTAGCACATGGCCGACGCTCCCTTTCGGGAGCGCGGCGCCAGTGCTGCCATCGTGTTGCACGGATCAGGGACCCGCGTTGGCGGTATTTCGGGAGACAGCCGGACGCTCACGCGTCTTTCGTGTTTTTCAGGCGGCGGTTCCACGCCGCGATTCGCCCAACTCCTTTCTCCGGAGTGAAGCACCCAGCACTAAGCAGGGTAGCGTGCCGATTGTGGCATGCCAAGACTGTGGCGAAAGCAGCTGCTCCACGGCACTCCGTGGCGAAGCGCTCTTGCGGAACTGGCAACATACACCCTACTTCCTGCGGCTTTTGACTCGGCGCGGTCTGCCGCGTTTGTCCGTGTCAGCATCAGACGACGTCCCCCGCCACGGTTCACCAGTCAGATGACTGATGAGATCCTCGCGAACGAGCGTAACGGCTTCCCTGGCGTCATAGCCGACGTCCGTAGCCAGCAGGGGTCTGATGTCGCCCAGGAATGCCGGATTGCTCTCCTTCTCTAACAGGTTGCGCTCGAACTCGGCGCGCGAGACCGTCCGCCCCTCATGCTTCATGTAGGCAGCAAAACACGCCACGACCTGCTCCGGATCCAGTAAGCCCCGGCTCAGGCCCAGCCACAGATCGAAGAGGTCGCGTCCTTTGCGCCGTTGATAGAGCGCCCGCAGCTTCGTGCCCATCAGTTCGTCCAGCACGTAGGTCGTCACGTCGGCCGTGCCCGTGAACCAGGGATTCGCCACCAGGAGCCGCACTGGGTGGTAGCCCTGCACCGCAAAGTGCTCGCGCGTGTTGATTTCAATCTTCAGGCGCAGTGGGCGGACCGGCGGTACCTCGGACTCGAAACGATAGGTCAGTGTCACAGTGGCCTCGCTGCTCGACCGCTTTGGACGCCCGAGCCAGGGATCGAGCCGACGGCGGATACCATTCAGCACGTCGCCGATGGCGCCGGGCTTCGCCTGAACCAGGTCGATGTCTTCCGAGTACCGACTGGGTGGTTGGATGAACAGCTTGTTGAGGGCCGTGCCGCCTCGAAGAGCGAGCAACTCCGCCAGTTCCGGCTCGGCGAAGATCTCAACGACTGCCCGCGAGAGTACCAAGTCTTGTTCAACCTGGGCATCGTCGCCCCAGGGTGCGGTCGCGCGCCATGCCGTAATGTGCGCTTGCGGGATCACGATTCGATCTCGACAGGCTCAGTAACGAGCACATGCCATCTCCGGTCCTCCGCCGCGCCGGCGGCAGTTCGCCCGGGCCGAAGCGACACGACGTGAGGAGATTGACGCTCAAGCCACTCATGCAAGGCCTTGGCCTGCGGTCGCCCACGTACCCTTTCGAGCAGGTAGCCGAGGCGCTGTGCGTCAGCAACGTCGCTGCCGGCCCGCACAGCGCTGAGCAGTCGCTTCGGATCCATCAGTGGCGCCAGCTCCGCCAGGACGCTCGCAACATTGTCTATCTGGCCTGCCGCCTTGGCGAAACGCACAAGATCGAAAGCCGTCGCTTCCGGCGTGGATACACGCATCGCACCCGTGGGCGTCTTCACGCTCCTCACGGCGGTGTCCGCAGCGCGCTTGTTCGTGAAGAATCGAATCCTCGAGCGGCCGACTTGCAGGGGCCTTACCGGCCGATCGGTGATAACCTGGAATTCCTGAGGTTGCTGGTGCGAAGCACCGTGGATGCCGGCCGCGCTGAGCAATCCGACATAATAAGGCCGTTCCATGGCTTTCATTAGGTCGTCGATGAACCACGGAGGAGGTGGGCCGCCCGCATGGAGGTATTCGAGCGGTACTAGCACGTAGAAGTAGCTCTTGACCTTCGCGACGCGCTTCCGGCGGGCAAGTCGCTGGAGGGCTTTCTTGACGGCCTCGGCCGAGAGACCGGTGTCGCCGATCACCTCAGTGCGCAAGAACGAATACCGCCCCCGTGCTTGCAGCGCATCGACCCAGGTTTCCACGGTCACCGCGGGCATTCCTACTGCTCCATTACGTTTGCAAAAAGGGATAGATAGCGTCCCTTTCCGCAAACAAGCCTAAGGCCGAGCTTGCGCTGGGTCAAGGCGCAACCGCACCTCAGTACGTTCGTGGTGTCCTCACGTGCATAGTCCGAAGGCGGAGGCGGAAGCCTGAGCGTTGTATTCGTGGGGCACGAATGCCAGCCTGAAAAGCTGGACGTCGTATGAAAATCAGACTTCCGTCACGTGACGACCAAGTTCGGTTACTTTTCTGGTCAGGGCGCGCCTCCGGAGTTGGTCACTGAGTTGGTCAGTCGCCACCTGGTGGGGGCTTGTTATCGAGTTCTCAGTGACTTGCTAACCACTAGCAAACCTCGTTTTTGACCGAAAAACGCGGTGTAAGTGCTTGTCCTGCAAGCGGTTGCGCGCCGACAAGCGAATTCCCAAGCTGGACGTCGTGGGTTCGAATCCCATCGCCCGCTGTGAGATATAATTCTGTGGCTGATCGCGACTTAGCGAGCCTTTCCGCGTCGGAAAGTGCAGCCCGAAGGTTCGAGCGCAAGACGGTATATACCGTTTTGGCTCAGCCCAAAGGAGCTGCACAATGCCGAAACTCACGAAAAAACTCCCATCGTATCGCCTTCACAAGGTCTCCGGTCACGCCGTCGTTACGATCGCCGGGCACGACCATTATCTCGGTCGGCATGGGTCGCCGGAGAGCATCGACGCCTACAAGCGTCTGATTTCCGAATGGACCGCTGCCGGTCCAGCCGCAACGGCGGCAAGCACCGCAGTATCGAAAGCCGGTGCCGACTTCCGAATCTGCGAACTGCTCGCCGCGTACTACGAACACGCCGACCGCTACTACGTCAAGGACGGCCAGCCCACCGGCGAGGCCAAGAACATCAAGGACGCGACGCGGCTCCCCGCGGAGTTCGACGCGGCGATGTAATCGGCACCTGCAACGAGTTCCTGGTCTTGGCAGTCCCAAGCTGGTATTATTCGCGGTATGACACCCGAAAGCCCACGGCCGGCTCGCCGTGGGACTTGAGGGATGACCGCCAAAATCCACAACTGAAAACCAAACACTGCGAACTATGACTGCGACAGAAACAACGACCAATCGTTCCGCCGAGGCCGGGCGGAGGGGGACTGACGTTCGATCGGATTGCTGGGTGAAGATCACCGCGGCCGAGGCGGGCGGGGTCAACGTTCAGCTAAAGACGAAGGTCGAGGCGATGTACGGCGAGGCCACACGGCAACTGGTCCGCGAAGGGCTGGCCGCCCTCGGCATCAAGCACGGCCAGGTGGAAATAGAGGATGCCGGGGCGATGCCGTTCGTCATCATGGCCAGGATGGAAGCAGCCGTGCGACGGTTGCACGCCGCGGAGAACGTCGGCCACGGGGAGCCGGCGCTACGAGACGGCACGACGTCCGTGTCCGCTGTGCCCGAATGGTTGCCCGAATTCGTCGCTGGGGCAAGGCATCCGACGCAGCGGGAACGTTTCCGCCGCTCGCGGCTTTATCTGCCCGGCAACGAGCCGAAGTTCATGCTCAACGCCGGCCTGCACGAGCCGGATGCCGTGATCCTTGACTTGGAGGACAGCGTCGCCCCGGCCGTGAAGGACGAGGCCCGCCTGATGGTCCGCAACGCCCTGCGGTGTATCGACTTCAAGGCGTCGGAGCGTATGGTCCGCATCAACCAGGGCGAGCGCGGGCTCGTCGACCTGGACTTCATCGTGCCGCACAACGTCCACGTCATCCTCATTCCCAAGGTGGAAACCGCCGAGCAGGTCCGAGCGGTGGACGAGCGAATCCGCGAGATACTCGCGCGAAGAGCCCCGGACTTCAGCCCGGGGGGCTCTGCGCAGGTGGAAGCCCTCGGTTCTCCGAGCGCCGCCCGGACTGAAGTCCGGGGCTCCCCCGGGGGTGTCCTGCTCATGCCCATAGTGGAAAGCGCGTTGGGGGCGATCAAGGCGTATGAGATTGCCAAGGCCTCGCCGAACGTCGTCGCCCTGACCATCGGCTTGGAGGACTACACCGCCGACATCGGCACGCAGCGGACCAACGAGGGCCGCGAGAGCCTCTGGGCCCGCTGCCAGGTGGTCAACGCCGCCAAGGCCGCCGGCGTCCAGGCCATCGACACGGTCTTCTCCGACGTGGCCGACATGGAGGGCCTGAAAGCGAGCGTGCTGGAGGCCAAGGGCCTGGGCTTCGAAGGCAAGGGCTGCATTCACCCGCGGCAGATACGCCCCATCCACGAGGCCTTCGCCCCCGCCCCGGCGGAGTTGGAGAAGGCCAGGAAGATCGTCGCGGCATTTCAGGAAGCCGAGGCCAAGGGCCTGGGTGCCGTCTCGCTTGGCACGAAGATGATCGATCCGCCGGTCGTCAAGCGGGCGATACGAGTCGTCAAAATGGCGGAGGCGATGGGGAAGTAGCCGCCGGCTTTCAGCCGTCTGCGATCTGCTCTGAGTTCTCAACTTCGAGCGGTTATGCGCTCGCCGCGGGCGACGCGATCAGGGCCGCGCCCGTTTGTTCTCTCTCTGGCCGGAGATTATGATGTCAAGTGTAAGACAATTATTGCTGTGCGTCCAACGAGCCCCTTCTGTATCTGCCTCGACTTGACGAGTCGGCTTCGCCGCATCGAGGCATGGATGGCCCCGAGCTTCAACAGGCCGCTTTCGTACGGTTGCAGCTCGGACTGCACGCTGAGAGAGGCGGAACGGGCGCGGGCAGGGAGGCGGCGGTCTGCTATGATTCGCGGTGTTCGAGTGCTGATGGGGGCATTGGTGGAGGAGTGCTGTTTTGCTTGTTGATGCGCTACTGGCGGCGGCGGGGCAAGGCGGGGATCGGCCGGCGGTGGCGGATCCGTTTCGGGCGTTGAGCTACGGCAACCTCGTGCGACTGGCCGACGTGATGCGGCGGCAGGTGGTGAAGGCGACCAGCAATCCGCACGTGGGGATCATGATGCCGTCGTCGTGCGCGTTCGCCGGGACGTTTTACGGGATCATGTGGGCGGGGCGGGTGGCCGTGCCGTTGAACTTCCTGCTTCAGCCGGCGGAGCTGCGAGCGGTCGTCGAGGATGCAGGGCTGGACACAGTGTTCGCGGTGAAGTACTTCCGCGAGCAACTGCAGGGGTTGCCGGTTCGGGTGGTCTATATTGAGGACCTGCCGCTCAAGCGGGAGATGGTGCTGGAGCGGATTCGACGGCAGCCTCCGCCGCCGAAGGTGGGTGGTGAGGATCTGGCGGTGCTGCTGTACACGTCGGGGACGTCCGGGATGCCGAAGGGGGTGCGGCAGACCTACAAGAATCTGCACTGCGACGTGGCCGCGTCGATCGAAAAGGCTCAATTGAAGACGAGGCATTGTTTCGTGGGGGTGCTGCCGCAGTTTCACAGCTTCGGCCTGACGACGCTGCTATTGATACCGGCGGAGTTGGGAGCGCCGGTGCACTACGTTCCGCGATTCCAGCCGGCGGCGGTGTTGGAGACGGTGCGGACGCATCGCGGCGGCGTGCTCATCATGGTGGCGAGCATGTATAACGCCATGCTGAGGGCGAAGAAAGGTGGGCCGGAGGACCTGGCCTCCGTGGAGTACCCGATCAGCGGAGGCGAGGCGCTGCCGGACAGCGTGTTCGCGCAGTTCAAGGAGCGGTTCGGCATTGAAATCCTGCAGGGTTACGGCATGACCGAGGCCTCGCCGGTAGTGAGCTTGAACGTGCCGGGGGCGAATCGAGTGGGGACGGTTGGGCAGGCGATTCCTGGTGTCACGGCGGCGGCATTTAAAGACGCGGGCGGGGGGCTTGGGGCGGGCGAAGTCGGCGAGTTGTGGATTCGCGGGCCGATTATCATGCAGGGGTATTACCGCAGACCGGAGGAGACGCGGGCGGTGCTGACGGCGGAGGGCTGGTACAAGACGGGCGACATGGGCAAGGTGGACGCGGAGGGATACATCTCGATCACGGGGCGGAAGAAGGAGATGATCATTGTCGGGGGGGAGAATGTTTATCCACGGGAGGTCGAGGCGGTGCTGGAGCAGCATCCGGCGGTAAGCGAGGCGGCGGTAATCGGGCACAAGGATGCATCCCGCGGGGAAGTCGTGGTTGCGTTTGTGACGTTGATGGAGGGCGGCGACGCATCCGAAGTGGTGCTGCGGGACTTCTGCAGGGAGCGGATCGCAGGATACAAGGTACCTCGGCGGGTTGTGATATCCAACGACTTGCCGCGGGGCCCAACGGGGAAGCTGTTGAAGCGGAAGCTGGCGGAATTGCTGTAAGGAAGACGCCGGGCGAAGACGTAGTCGAACGCGGGTAGCGGCTAGGGGTCGGCGGCTGATTGCGGATCGGGGATTACGGATTGCGGATTGGATATGCCGGGACTCTCCTCGGTCTTGGCGGAACTCGATGATCTGGAAGACCAGCACACCGGCGAAAGCGTCGCGCGCTGCCCATACTGTGGCATGGGCGCCCCACCCGCATGGCCGACCCAAGGGGGTGGACAGGCCCGAAACTGTCAGGGAGCGGTCACCGTGCGATCCCAAGGGCCTCCCTAAACTCAGAGTGACCGCTCCCTTACAGTCGCGGCTCTGATCAGGGGAGCCCGGCGTTACACGATGTTTGCGGGGCGAGAGGAAGAGGCTGGTTGGTCGTGTAGAAAAGTGGAGAAGAAGATGAAAAGACCATGGTTGGGCAGGACGCTGGCGGCTTTGTTGATCCTTGCGTCGGCGAGCGCGGCGGCTTGGGCGGGGCCGCCGGAGACGGCGAAGCCGTCGGCATCGATTGAAAAGCGGCCTTGGGGACAGACAAGGGATGGGCAACAGGTCCAATTGTACACGTTGAGGAACACCGGCGGCATGACGATGGACGTCAGCGATTATGGGGCCATCGTCGTGTCACTAACCGCTCCGGATCGCGATGGCCGGTTTGCGGATGTCGTGCTGGGCTTCGACGACCTCGCCGGCTATCTCAAGGACACGCCGTATTTCGGCGCTGTAGTGGGGCGATTCGCCAATCGTATCGACGAGGGCAGGTTCATCCTCGACAGCAAGGCCTACACGCTGGCGACAAATAACACACCGGGCGGCGTTCCTTGCCATCTGCACGGCGGACTCAAGGGCTTCGACAAGGTTCTGTGGGGCTCCGAGGGCCTAATTCGCGGCCAGGACGCGGGAGTGCGTTTTCGCTATCTGAGCAAGGACGGCGAGGAAGGTTATCCCGGCAACCTGGACGTGGTCATGCACTACTGGCTGACGGAAGGCAACGAGCTGCGGATCGAGTACGAGGCAACGACGGACAAGCCAACCCCGGTGAACCTCACACACCACAGTTATTTCAATCTGGCGGGGCACACAAGCGGGCCGATCCTTGATCACGTACTGATGATCGCGGCGGATCAGATTACGCCGACGGACAAGGGTCTGATCCCGACGGGTGAGTTGATGTCGGTGGCGGAGACTCCGTTCGATTTCCGCACCCCAACCCCGATCGGCAAGCGCGTGGGTGACGATCACGAACAGCTCAAGTACGGCTTGGGCTACGATCATAACTTCGTGCTCTCGCGATGGGATGGCAAGCTGCGCCGCGCCGCGACAGTCCAGGAGCCCAAGAGCGGGCGCTTCATGGAAGTTCTGACCACTGAGCCTGGCGTGCAGTTCTACTGCGGCAACTTCCTGGACGGCAGCCACGCAGGAAAGGGGGGGCACGTTTACCAACATCGAACGGGCTTCTGCCTGGAGGCGCAGCATTTTCCCGATTCGCCGAACAGGCCGCAGTTCCCTTCGTGCATCCTGAGACCAGGGGAGGTGTATCGACAGACGACGGTGTACCGATTTTTAGCGTGGTGACGTGCGGCGCTGATCAGGCAGGGGCGTATGGCGATGGGCGAGTGTCCTGGGCCCTTCCTGGGATGGATGCTACTGGCGGCCGTTAGGCCACGGCTCGTGCTGGCGGCAATTGCACAAGTCGCCGCCGGACTGCAACGGTGGCGTTCCTCGCCCGGAGGGTGGGAGGGAGCCTCTGGCCAGAGGTTCGCTCTGCTCACGCCTGGCAAACATCGTTGGCTCTGCCGGCCTGCACTTTCCTGAAAATACTGTTGGCTTACGCCGTGGGCCATGGCCTGACGCCCCCAGGGGCCGTTCAATCACGAATCCGGGGCCAGTTGAAAACCGTTGAGAGGGAGTCACTGCGATGCATCAGCGGTGTGATTGGATGTTGGCGTTCCTCGCTTCATGTCTTCTGTCCTCGACCGAGGCGCAAGGGGCGGACAAGTGGAGACCGGTGCAAGGGAGGCTGATGACTCGCTGGGCGAAGGACGTGCGGCCCGATAAGGTCTGGCCGGAGTATCCGCGACCGCAACTTGCAAGGGATGAATGGCTGAATCTGAACGGCTTGTGGGAATACGCGATCCGGCCTGGGATGGCCGATGGGCCGCCGCGAGAATGGCAAGGGAAGATTCTGGTGCCGTTCTGTGTCGAGTCGGCGCTGTCCGGCGTGGGGAAGGCGGTCCAGCCGGATCAGGCTCTCTGGTATCAACGCATCTTCAAACTCCCGGACGAATGGAAGGGCAAGCGGGTGCTGCTGCACTTCGGGGCGGTGGACTGGGCGAGCGAAGTGTGGGTCAACGATCGACCCGTTGGCAAGCACAAGGGAGGGTACGATCCCTTCTCTTTTGACATCACTGACGCACTGATGTGGACCAAGCCGGAAAGGCTGGTCGTCAAAGTGACGGACCCGACGGACAAGGGTTGGCAGCCGCGCGGCAAACAAGTGTTGGAGCCGCAGGGGATATGGTACACGGCGGTGACGGGAATCTGGCAGACAGTCTGGTTGGAGCCGGTGCCGAAGCGGCACATTCGCGGTCTGAAGATCACTCCTGACGTGGATCGGTCCTCGGTTCATATAGAGGCGGACGCGGGGGGTGCGGGGCAAGTGCTGGCCACGGTCGTGGATGGCGGGCGCACCGTTGTGGAGGGAAGCGGCGAGGGGGGCCGGCGGATCAGTCTGAAGATTCCGAAGCCGAAGCTGTGGTCGCCCGATTCGCCACACCTGTACGACCTGCGCGTTTCCCTGGTGGAAGGGAGACGGGCGATTGACGTGGTGACATCCTATTTCGGAATGCGGAAGATCGCTCTCGGAGAGCATGACGGTCACACCCGCATCCTGCTGAACGGTGAGCCGCTGTTTCAGTTTGGCCCGCTGGATCAGGGCTGGTGGCCGGACGGGTTGTACACGGCGCCGACGGACGAGGCGTTGCGATACGATCTCGAAGTGCTCAAGTCGCTGGGCATGAACATGCTGCGGAAGCACGTGAAGGTTGAGCCGGAGCGATTGTATTACCATTGCGACCGGCTCGGGCTGCTGGTCTGGCAGGACATGCCCAGTGGAGACCGCTCGATCGACGGCGGGGATCGCGACATCGAGCGAACGCCGGAGTCGGCGGAGGGGTTTGAGAAGGAGCTGAAAGCGATGGTCTGCGCCCTAGGTAACCACCCGTCGATCATCATGTGGGTGCTTTACAACGAGGGCTGGGGGCAGTGGGACACCGTGCGCATGACAAGCCGACTAAAGGAGCACGACCCTTCACGGCTGGTCAACGCGGCCAGCGGGTGGACGGATCGCGGCGTGGGCGACGTGATCGACATCCATGCGTATCCGGGGCCGGACATGCTCCCGCCGGAGAAGCAACGCGCCTCGGTCCTGGGCGAATTCGGCGGACTTGGCCTGCCGGTCGAGGGGCATCTGTGGTGGGATAAGAAGAACTGGGGCTACCGCGAGTACGGCTCACAGGAGGACCTTCAGGAGGGCTATCTGGGGCTGGTGCGCCAGATGCGTCCGCTGATCGGGCAGGGCATGTCCGCGGCCGTGTACACGCAGACCACCGACGTGGAAGGAGAGGTCAACGGGCTGCTGACGTATGACCGAGCGGTTCTCAAACTCGATATGGAGGCCGTGGGCGATCCGCACCGCCGCTTGTACCTGCCGCCACCGAGGATCGAGGAGATCGTGCCGACGTCGCGAAAAGAGGGGCAGGGCTGGCGATACACGCTGAAGCGGCCGAGCAACGACTGGATGAAACCCGATTTCGATGACTCCGCATGGGAGTCGGGCAGGGGCATGTTCGGCCGAGAGGGAACGCCGGGGGTCAACGTGGGAACCGCCTGGACCACGTCGAACATCTGGCTGCGGAGGGATTTCGATCTTCGCGAGATCCCGCGAGAAGACTTGTTGCTGGCGGTCTACCATGACGAGGACGCGGAGGTTTTCATCAACGGCGTGCCCGCCGGGAGGTTCAAGAGATGGGTGACGCGGCATGTGATTGCCGAGATGCGAGAGGAGGCCAAGAAGTCTCTGAGAAGAGGCAGGAACTCTCTGGCGGTTCATTGTCACCAGACAGACGGCGGGCAGGGCATTGACGTCGGACTGTGGCTGGTCGTTGAACCAGAAAGCGGCCGATAAGACCGGATCATTGCCTGCATACGGACGCCGCCACGCGGACGGTTGAGTAGGGCCGCGGAAGGGCTCAGTGACCGTATGATCGGCGTCATCCATCAGAGCCGTGACCGCCAGCCCTTGACATCGCTTTGCGACGTAAAGGGCAGGCGATCGCGGCTCTTACATGCAGGTTGCGAGGAAGCGGTGCGGCGGCGTATCATGTCCGGTTGCACGCCGTCGAGGGGAAGAATCTTCTGGAAAGAACATGCGAACAATCGTACTGCTCACGGTTTCAAACCTGTTCATGACCATCGCGTGGTACGGGCACCTTCGGTTCAAGGACGTCGCCTTGTGGAAGGTGATTCTGATAAGCTGGCTGATCGCCTTCGCCGAGTATTGCTTCCAGGTGCCGGCCAACCGCTGGGGGCATGGGCAGCAGTTCAACGCCGCCCAGTTGAAGACGCTGCAAGAGGTCATCACGCTGGTGGTTTTCTCGGGTTTCTCGGTGGTGTATCTTCGCGAGCCAATGCGTTGGAACTACCTGGTCGGTTTCAGCCTCATCGTGGCTGCCGTATTCTTCGTTTTCAAGAAGTGGTGAGACTAATCGAAACTCTGGGGCCTGCGGACTGAGGGCCGCCCGGGCCAGGAGTCAGCCCACGCGAGCGACGACGAGGGAGATGTCATCCGACTGGGCGGCAAGGCCGGCGAAACGGCGAACATCCCAGAAGATTTGCT
>CAYYBO010000011.1:14515-29166 GCA_964470125.1 uncultured Planctomycetaceae bacterium
TAGGGCTAAAAGCATTTTTTTTTTGTTGGGGCAACGGGAAACCGGGTTTTCCGTGGGCTTGGGGCGGGCATTTGGTTGGAAGAAATCAAGCGCTCTCGGCCGTAGGCGCTTCCCTGATAGTTCATTGCCTCGATCACGCCGTCGGTGATGGCAACCAGGATGTCCCCCGCCTGGAGTTCTGCTTCGCCGCATTCATAGTCTGCATCGTCATCCAGGCCGAGGACCAGGCCGCCAACATCCAGGATGCTGAGGTTTCCACGACGCAGGAGCATCATCGGCTCGTGGCCGGCGTTGCAGTATTGGAGGCGGCGGCCGTCGCCGCTGAACCTGGCAAAGAAGGCGGTCACGAATTCATCGGCCGGCGTGTCGTGATAGAGGCGGCGATTGACCGCCCGCATCAGGTCAGCGATGTTGTTCATCCACTTGGCGTGCGAACGCAAAGCCGACCGCGTGCTGGCCATGGTCAGGGATGCCGGGAGTCCTTTGCCGACGACATCGGCGATAATCAGGCCGAGGTCGCCGTCGGACAGGTGTATGAAATCATAGAAATCGCCGCTCAGATCCGAACTGGGTTGGTAAACGCAACCGAATTTGTAGCGATGGTGATCCGGCGGCCTTGTGGGGATCATGCGGCGTTGCACCTCGCCGGCCAGCTTGAGTTGCCGGTCGAGTCGTTCAGCTTCCCTGGCGTCGCGTCGCAGCCGGGCGTTGACGATGGCGGCCGCGACCTGTGCGGCGATGGCCTGGAGGAGGGACTCCTCAAATGGCGTGAAGCGATGGACCTCGCTGGTGTAGGCCCGCAAGACGCCGATGCGGCGGCCGGCTGAGACAAGGGGCGTGACCAAAGCGCTGGCCAGTCCTTCCTTGCGGACGCGATCCTTGTAATAGGTTCTCGGATCGGAGCGAACATCCTCCACGTACACGACGCGGCCGGTCTCCAAGGCCCGCTGGTCGACGGGGCTGAGGGAGAGGAGGATCGGCTCGGTGTCCATGTAGCTCATGTCGAGATGGGCGACGGAGGCGATCCGCAGCTCGCCGGTGTCTTCATCCAACAGGCGGACGGCTGCGGCTCGTAATTTCATGGTATCGACGAGCGTACGGGTGGCGGCATCCAGGATTTCCTGCAGTTCAGTGTGGCCTGAGAGCATCGAGGCTACGTTGTACGTCGCGGCGAGCTCATCGACCCGGCAGCGAAGCTGGTACGATTGATAGCAGAGCTGGGCTATGGTGTTGGCGAGCTGCTGGACAAAGTCGGCGGCGGCTGTCATGGCTTGGTCGGACCAGGGCTTCAGGCGCTGGACGGCAACGGCGAGTCGATCGACGGGCAAGCCGTGGGTTTCGCCGAGGCGTTGGAGGGCTTCGCCGGTCGGTTCGGTGAGGGGACGGTCGCCAACAA
This sequence comes from uncultured Planctomycetaceae bacterium, assembly GCA_964470125.1. Lineage (GTDB taxonomy): Bacteria > Planctomycetota > Phycisphaerae > UBA1845 > UTPLA1 > DATKKX01. Next base: position 15,912 of record CAYYBO010000011.1, read on the forward strand.
TGATCGCTCCCAGGTAGCGTCCCTGGAGGATGATGGGGGCGGCCAACTGTGTCAGGCCGGCGTGGCACTGGTGGCGGCAGGACAGGTCCATCGTCTGGGCGAGCTGGGAAGCCTCGGCGTGACTGCGGCGGCAGGCGGCTTGCCCGGAAGGCGTGGACTTCATCAAGGAACAGAAAGCGGATTCACCCGCGCCTTTGGTGATCGGGTTGCCCTCGGGGTCGCGGATGCTGGTGGCGACGCCGGTCAAGCGGGCAAAGCCGTCCTGCAGCGACTGCAGGGTTTGCAGGTCGATGAAATCAGTGAGGGCGAGTTCCGGGCCGTTGCTGTTGGGCATGTTGTTCCAAACGAGCGGCGGTTTCACGGTTCACGCAGCCGAACAGACGTCTTCCGCAGCAGTCTGATGCATCGGGTCCGCACGGCGAATCCCACCAGGCTACCCGTCTGTGGCACGAGTGTCTCCCCCCTGAACACCGGTGAGACGCCGGTGCCACATCTAACGCCCTCCCGTGCGGTTCTACTCCGTCATCGGCCGGGGCTACCCGCCGACCAACGCCGGCGGCTCTTCGATTGCTGCTGCGTTTCGCCGGGTTACTATAGCTCTTATGAGCTTGGTTCGCTACGCGAGATACGCCGGCCATAACCCGCGGGAGGTGGTGCTGCTGAAGGGGCTTCCGTGCGTATGGAGCCGGTGCAGCTTCTGCGACTACATCGACGACAACACGACCGATGAGGATGTAATTCGACAAGTGGCGGATGAGTGCCTCGGAAGGGTGACCGGCGAATTCGGCCGCTTGCAGGTCATCAACAGCGGCTCAATCCAGGAGCTGCCGATCGACGTTCTCGTGCGAATCCGCGAGTTGACGGCGGCGAAAGGGATTGGAGAGCTTTTTGCGGAATCTTATTGGGCCTATCGCAAGCGATTTGCGGAAACGCGGGCCTTCTTCGGCGTCGAAACGCACTTGTTCCTCGGTGTGGAGACGTTCGACGACGGTCTCCGCAACGGCGTGCTGAACAAGTCGATGCACTGGTCCGGGCCAGAGGAGGTGGCGGCACTGACCGATTCGATCTGCCTGATGGTCGGCTTCAAGGGGCAAACGCGAGAGACAATCCGTCGGGACATAGACTTGCTGCTGCGCTGGTTTGAAAACGGCATAGTAAACCTTTTCAGCGAAAACCGCCTCAGCGCGGGGCTGATGGACGAGGAGTTGAAGGCTTGGTTTCGCGAGGAGTATGGCTGGCTGGCCGAACAACGCAACGTGGACGTGTTGTGGCGGAACACCGACCTGGGAGTGGGGTGAGCGGTCCGACGGCGAGGGACGACGCGGGTGTTCAGATGAGAGTGAGGGCAAACGGGGGATGCCATCAACAGGCTGGCCGGTTGGAAGATCTGCTTTCTTCGTGTATCCTATGGGGATATCAGCGGCCCCCCGGCGTCCGGCTGAGCAGTCGGAGCGCGATGGCGTGAGCCTGACGGGCGGCAGGAGACGGACCATGAGCGGCAGCAGCGAAGACGTGCAGATTACACCCGGGATGCAGAGGTATATCGAGCAGAACAATGAGTACCTGGCCAAGCGGGATAAGTACATCCAGGAAGTGGTCAGGAAATGGAAGTTCGATACCATCGCCGTACACGGTTTGTACACGGTGGAGGACGCCATCGAGGACTATCAGGGCTCGATCATCGAGCCGATCTTCATGAGTTCCTCGCAAGCCTACCGGGATTCAGATGAGATGGCCGCGGCGCTGGCCTACCTTATCCCGACGTGGTGCTACTCGCGGATCGCCAATCCGTCGACGTACTACTACGAGTGGGCGCTGGCCCTGTTGGAGGGCTACGGATTCAACGGAGAAACCTCGTGCTGCTCCACCTCCTCAGGCATGGCGGCGATCATGACGGCGGTGCAGCCGTTCCTTGTACACAAGCGGCACCACGTTCATGAGCCGCGGAATTTCCTGGCCACCGCCCAATGCTACGGGGGCACCTTCCAGCAGTTCAGCGTTCGCCTTCAGGAAGAGCGCGATGTCGAGTGCCGATGGATAAGGAACCCGGCCAACATCGACGAATGGGCCTCGAAGATCGACGGGAACACCCGCTTTCTCTACGGCGAGTTGCCCAGCAATCCGCAGCTCGGTTTCTTCGACATCGCTGCGGTGGCGGACTTGGCGCACAGCCACGGCCTGCCGCTGGTTTGCGACAGCACCGTGGCCACGCCGGCGTTGCTCAGGCCGATCTGCCATGGGGCCGACATAGTGGTGCAGTCCGCCACCAAGAGCCTGACCACCAGCGGCTTCGGCGTGTGCGGAGCCGTCATCGCCCGCAAGAACCTCGTCACCAATCTTCCCAACGACGAACTGAAGAAGGACTTCTCGCTGTACGTGAAGTACCTTCCGAACCGCGACTACGGCCCGAATCTCCACCCCATGCAGGCAATCATGACCCTTAACGACATGCGAACATTGCGGTCGAAGATGGACCTGATGAGCCGCAATACAATGAAGGTCGCGGAGTTTCTGAACGGGCATCCTCAAATCGAGAGCGTCCAGTACCTTGGCCTTCCCGACCATCCGCTGCACGAGCTGGCCAGTCGGTACCTGTGGCTGGTGGATTCGGAGTACGACGAGCAGTATGGCGGGAAACGGGTCAACCGGTATGGACATCTCATGTCGTTCTGCGTCAAAGGGGGCCCTGAGAAAACGCGGGCGTTCTTCGACCGGCTGCAGCGGATTTGGCGGGCGACGGATCTGGGCCGCATCAAGAGCGTGGCGACGATCCCGGCGATCTCGACCCATCAGCAACAAGGCGAGGAGGGCCGCAAGCTGGCCAACGTGCCGCCAAACCTGGTACGGCTGTGCGTCGGCGGCGAGCACCCGGATGATGTCATCGCCGACTTAGACCAGGCGCTCCATACCGCCAAGTGAAGCTGCGACAATCCAATGGAGACGGCCTGCCGGTTCAAACACCCGCTCATAGCCCAAATCATGGCCGATGGAATATTCGGCATGGACTCATTCGAGACAGAAGCGAAAAACGCTCCCCAGCTCGATCAAGCTTCAGGAATCAAGCGCGTCGCCCAAATCACCAACGCGCCATGAGGTCTCTCAACTCGGCCCGGGCCTTCGGGGGGCCGTTTCGGGCGACCCGCTGCCACCATTGAATCGCCACCGAGCTGTTCTGCGGACGCCGGTTCCGTTTTCCAGGCAGCGGCCGACGTTGTAGTGGCCTTGGCGTGACCCTGGCGGGCCGCCTTGAGCTGCCAGACGAAGGTCTCCTGAGGGTTCTTCGCCACACCGGACCCGACGGAGTAAGTGTGACCGCCGAGGTACTGCGCCTCGGCTTGGTTCTGCTTTGCGGCCTCGAGCGACCACTTGAACGTTTCCGGCCGGTTCTGCGGGAAGTCCTCGCCGAAGCAGAGCATCCGGCCCAGCCAAACCTGGGCGTTTGCCGGACCGGACGCCGCCGCTTGCCGATACCGTTCAGCGGCCCTCTCGAGCCAGCGTGCCGCGGCGTTGACACCCTTCGCCGTTCCCCGCCCATTGATCAGGCACGTGCCAAGATTACTCATGTCCTTAACGCCGCCATGCTGCGCCGCCCTTGGCCGCCTCGCGGTGTAGGCGCGCCGCTCGAGTTGATGCACAAAGGCTTGCGCATTTCGCCTTCTCCAGGCTGACCGGCCCCCATCGATCTTCAGGCGAACCAAACGGAGGCGATGCGATGGACCTCATACGGCGGCTCCCTGGCTTCTTCCGCGCGTTCCTCCTCCCCTCCGGGTCATGAGCACGATTGAAAGGCCGCGGGCTAATTCAGCGGATTCCGCAAGCTACTGATTTCGCAGCTCCTTAGGAACGGAACGAAGGCTCTGCATTTTGTGCATGCGGAGCATGAGTTGCATGAGTTCATTTACAAATCGGCGGCAAATCGACCGGTCGAGATGGAAGGAGTTTCGGGAGGGCCTCCGGATTACGTATCCGCAGCCGTAGCTGTATTCGGGTGGCGCTTCAATTCTGGCGGGAAGTTGCAGGATGCCGCTGCCGCCGGTCGCTGAGGTTTGCGGGTTGATGGCCGTCTCTGCCTGAGCGCGGATCATTTGCAGCCGACATCCCGGGGAGAAGAACTGCTCTCATAGGCACAGACAATCTTGGTCACCAGGCGATGCCTGACGATATCGGCCTGCGTGAGGCGGACGACGGCGATGCCCTCGATGCCCTGCAGCTTGCGCACTGCGTCGATCAGCCCGCTCTTCTCCCGGTCCGCCAAGTCAGACTGGCTGTCATCGCCGGTCACGATCATTTTGCTGTGGTGGCCCATGCGGGTGAGGAACATGAGCATCTGCTGCGGGGTGGCGTTCTGGGCTTCGTCGAGGATGATGGCGGCGTTGTTCAGCGTGCGGCCGCGCATGAACGCCAAGGGGATGACCTCGATGACGTCGTTGAGCATGAAGCGTTTGATCTGCTCGAACTCCATCATGTCGTGCATGGCGTCGAACAGGGGCCGTAGATAGGGGTTTACCTTGGCCTGCATGTCGCCGGGCAGAAAGCCGAGCTTCTCTCCTGCCTCCACCGCCGGGCGGGCCAGGACGATCCGCTTTAGTTTTCCGGCCTTGAGTAGCGAAAGGGCCACGGCCACGGCGAGATAGGTCTTACCGGTACCGGCGGGACCGAGACAGAAGCAAAGGTCGTTTTGCTCGATGGCCCGGATGTACTCCTCCTGTCCGGGCGTCTTCGGTTTGATCGTGGTGGACCGGCGGTAGACCTGGATTGCCCCCTGGCCGTTGGAAGAGCTTGCGGCCGCCATCTCGTTGAGGGCATTGGCCACATCGTCCTTCGAGAGATGTGAGCGCTGCTGCAAGCGACTCTGTAGGATCTCAATCACGGCTGCGGCTTTTGCGACTGCGTTGGAATCCCCGACGAGCTTGAGGGTCGAATCGCGTGCGTAGATCTTGACACCAAGGGCTTCGCGGAGGGTCCGGAGATTCAAATCGGCCGGACCGAAGAGCTCAATCCTTTCGTCATCGCCGACGTCTAATGTAATGACCAGTTCCAATTCGCGGTCGGCTCCTTGGCAGGCTGCCTTTGTTTCCATTCTTATGAGGCGGTCGGTTTCCTCGCTCCCGCAACCTATTTTAGCAGCAGCCAGTAGGCTATTGGAGCGGCAAGCAGCGGAGAGTCCAACACATCAAGTAATCCGCCGAAGGCGGGGATGACATTAGCCGAATCCTTGGCCTGGGCGTTCCTCTTGAACAAGGATTCGAGAAGATCGCCCGCCTGCCCCGCCAGGGCCACCGCTAGTCCGAATATGCACGCTTGGCGCGGCTCCGGGAGCAGCAATGCCAGTGGCGAGGGCGCCCCTCCAAAGGTCTCAAACAAGCGGGGAACGGCGACCGCTGCGAGGATGGAGGCGACCACGCCCCCGATCAGGCCCTCGACGGTCTTCTTCGGGCTGAGCCAGGGGATCAGCTTGTGCCGGCCGATGGCCCGGCCAGTGAAGTAGGCTCCGATATCACAGACCTTCACCGTCGCCAGGAAATACAGCAGCAGCCAAGCCCCACCTTCGGGGGCCAGGAACCGCAGGCGGAGGATGTACTGCGGGAGGACGCCGAGGTAGAGGACGATGAGCAGTGTCACGCCCAGGTCGCCGACGGCGCCTTCCACCCGTCCACGGGCGCCGATGATGAAGGCCGCGCCGATCAGCACCACGGTTAACCAGGCGACGGTCGTGTTGTGGGCCGCCCCGGCTAACAACGGCGAATCGTTCGGCGACATGTTGCCGGCTGCAAAGGCGATGACCAAGAGAACCAGGTTCGCGCAGGCGGCCCATATGCCCAGCGGGGCAAAGCCGGCGGCAGTGAAAAGGCGGTGTAGTTCGCACGTGCCGAGGACGACAAGCAGTGCAAGAACGACCGCCACCAGCGTGCCTTTCCACGGCGGAAGACCAAGAGCGAGCATGGGATAGGCCGGCCCGTCGGGCCAGCCGTTTGAGAGTCTCTCATCGGCATAGATGAGGGCCGCCAGGGCGAAGATGAGCAGCGAGCCGAACAAGAGGCGATGCTTGAGCATGCGTGCAGATTACCGACATGCACTCGCCGGCACCAGCTTCGAAAAGTAACAAGTACTTAGCGCACCCGGACGCGGCGTCTACACCAACAAAGGGAGATCGTCCGAAAGGATGGGACTGGGCGATACAGGACTTGAACCTGTGACCCCCTCGGTGTAAACGAGGTGCTCTAGCCAACTGAGCTAATCGCCCGCTCATGACTGCACGGCGGCCGGGTTGTGGGAGGCCGTGCAACAGCCTGTGTTGCCAGACTGGCTATTGTATCGGCGAGGAGAAATGGCGACAACGAGCGAGAAGGAGATCATGAGTAGCGAAAGGCAAGAGACCCTCGCTGGCCCTTCAGGCTGGTGGGGCGGCGACAGGTGGGGGGCCTTTGCTGACGCTTCAGGCTGTTGCTGAAGGTTGCGGGTCTTCGTCGGTAGGGTGCGCTGTCAGGGGCTGGGGGCAGGAGACCGCGCGGGCGTGACCTCGCCGGCGGGCCGTCGAACAGTAATGTGATCGCGACAGCGGCAACATGAAACAAGCAGGTTGTGGTTGCGCGCATTCCAGGAACGGTGTAAAGGGTGATGGATCAGCGGGCCGGGCCGGGGCCGAGGTCGTCCTCGGACATCAGTGTGAACTTGCGGCTTTTTAACACATGGCCAGCGGATTCGAGGCTGTCCGTGTGGATGGCAAGCGCGGCCCTGCCGGTGGGCCTGGTGAGCAGTGGATAGGCGTAGTCGATATTGATCTCCGCAGCCAGCATCGCGGAGCATATGGACATCAAGCCCTGACCCTGGGGAATCTCCACGACGAGCAGCTCCGCCTCGCTAACCGGGAAGCCCTTGCTGCGCAGGAGTTGAAGGGCTGTATCAGTGTCGTCACAAATCAGCCGGATGACGGCACAATCCACCTCGTTGATGATTGTCATGCCGACGACTCGGACGGCGGTGCCCTCGAACGTCTTGAACAGCCGAAGCAGGGCGCCCACGCGGTCCTCCAGGAAGACGGAGAGCTGCCTGACTGCTGGGGATTCGAAGGTTTCCGCTGTGCCCATCGGCTGGCCGGCCATGATGCGTATTCTATCGGTCGGGTCGGGCATGGAGAACAATCATCTTCGGGGGATTTCGGGGCAATCGCAGGCCGGCAATCAGAACTGCGACCGTAAGGGAGCGGTTACGCCGGGATTGAAGAGACCGCTGGAGTCTTGAGGTGACCGCTTCCTTGCCCTTGATATCGCCGCGGGGCTAAAGGGCAGGCGGTCGCGGCTCTGTGAGGAGACGTCGGAAGCAAGCCGCATCGGCGATAGGGATTTGGCGACAGAGCCATTGGGGACGTATACTCCGGCCGCACGATCGGAGGCTGGTATGCCCGAGGAATTGTCCTTCAGCACCAATTGGCCAGACTCGCGTGGACGGTACGGCCCGTTTGGTGGCCAATATGTTCCGGAGACTCTGATGGCGGCCGTCCGACAACTCGAGCAGGCCTATGTTCAGGCCAAGGGTGACCCTGCATTTTGGAGAGAACTCAACGGGTATCTCGCCGAGTATGTCGGGCGACCCAGCCCATTGTACCTGGCAAGGCGGTTTACGGAGCATTTGGGCGGCGCGAGAGTGTACCTCAAGAGGGAGGATCTGAACCATACCGGAGCCCACAAGATTAATAATACCTTGGGACAGGCCATCCTTGCCCGGCGGATGGGCAAGCGCCGGGTGATCGCCGAGACAGGGGCAGGGCAGCACGGAGTGGCGACCGCGACGGCGGCGGCGGTATTCGGGATGGAGTGCGTGGTGTACATGGGGGCGGAGGACGTTCGACGGCAGCGGTTGAACGTGTATCGGATGGAGTTGTTGGGGGCGCGAGTGGTCACGGTCGAGACGGGCCAGCGGACGTTGAAAGACGCGATCAATGAGGCAATGCGGGATTGGATCGCGAACGTGGGGACGACGCACTACATCATCGGGTCGGTGATGGGGCCGCATCCGTTCCCGATGATCGTTCGCGACATGCAGTGCGTTGTGGGGCGAGAGACGCGGCGGCAGATTCAAGAGACGGCCGGGCGGCTGCCGGACGCGGTCGTGGCGTGCGTCGGGGGAGGCAGCAACGCGGCGGGCATCTTCTTTCCGTTCCTGGAGGACAAGGCGGTTCGGCTCGTGGGAGTGGAGGCGGCGGGGGAGGGATTGGAGAAGCGACACAGCGCGACCATCGCTAAGGGACGGCCGGGCGTGCTGCACGGCATGTACACGATGGTGCTGCAAGATGACGATGGGCAGACGCTGCCGGTGCATTCAGTGTCGGCGGGGCTGGATTATCCGGGGGTGGGGCCGGAGCACGCCTATTGGGCGCAGACGGGGCGCGTGGAGTACGTGTCGGTGACGGATGAGGAAGCGCTGGCGGCGTTCGAGCTGCTCGGGCGGCTGGAGGGGATCATTCCGGCGTTGGAGCCGGCGCATGCGCTGGCCCATGTGGCGAAGCTCGCTCCACGGCTTGGCGGGGACGGGATTATTGTGGCCAACCTGTCGGGCCGGGGCGATAAGGATTGCGTTGAGGTGGCGAGGCTGCGAGGAGTCGAAGTTGTGTGAGGCGCCAGGAGGAGGACGAACGAGAAGGGATTCTCGTTCGAGCGGTTTTCGTTCGAGCGGGCGCTCGGGTTTGGACGGTCCAACGTGGGCGAGGCAGCCCCCGACCAACGTCGGGAGCTCTTGCGTCGGGGGCGCTTGCGTGGAGGAATATGCGGAGAACGATGACCAACCGGATTGACAGAGCGTTGACCGAGCAGCCGCCGGGGTTGTGGCCGTTTCTTGCGGCGGGCTACCCGAGCATCGAGGCGACGGCGGAAATGCTGCGGGCCATGGCCAGGCTGCCGATCCGCGGCGTCGAGGTGGGCTTTCCATTCTCCGATCCAATCGCCGACGGGCCGGTGATTCAACAGGCGTTCAGCGAAGCGTTGGCCGGTGGGCTGCGGGTGGGACAGATTTTCGACACGGTCGCGAGCGTTCGCGGGGACGTGGCGTGCCCGCTGTTGGCGATGGTGTCGGCGTCGATCGTCTATCGGCTGGGCGTGAGGGACTTCGTCGAGCGGGCGAAGAGGGCGGGGTTCGACGGGTTGATCGTGCCGGACCTGTCGCTGGAGGAGGCGCCGGAGCTTGCGGCGATGGTCGGCGAGGCAGGGCTGAGGTTGTCGATGCTGATCGCGCCCACCACGTCGGCGGACCGGCAGCGACGGATCGCGGAGAACGCCAGCGGGTTTCTGTACTATGTGTCGGTCCAGGGCACGACGGGCGAACGCACCGCCCTGCCGGCGGACCTGCGCGAACAGGTCGCTAGGCTGAAGATAGCCACCGGCTTGCGGGTGCTCGTCGGTTTCGGCATAAGCACGCCGGAGCACGTCCGTGAGGTTTGCTCGTTCGCCGACGGGGCGATTGTCGGCAGCGTGATCGTTCGGCGGATCAGTCAGTTGATCTGTGAGGGGCGGCCGCTTGGGGAGATCGTAGAAGGGACCGTGGGCTTCTCAGGCTCGTTGACCGGAGTGTGACGAGCGCGAGGGGGACGCTGCCTCGAGGTCGCGGTTCTGTTCGGGCGGCGCCGAAGTCGGAAGTTGTCCGGGGCGGCGATTTAGACGATAATGCCTTCGTGATATTGGTCGACGCGGTCTTGCGTGACCCGACGGTGGAGACCCTTTGCCGGCGGCTCGGGGAAGGCCCCGGCCCCCCCTCCGCGGCAAACGGGCTGTGGGGATCTTCTGCGCCCATATTGGCCGCGATGGTCGCTCGCTCGCTGGGGCGGCCGCTTCTCTATGTCGCTGCACATTTCGAGTTGGCGGACAACGCACGAGATGACATGGAGACGACTCTGGGGGAGGCGGTGGAATTGCTGCCTGCGTGGGAGACGCTGCCGGGCGAGGGGGCAGCGGCAGGGGAGATCGGGGCGGAGCGGACGCGGCTGTGCGCGGTGTTACAGGAGATCAGCGCGGCTCGGCGGGAGCCTCGCCCTCCTGGGGCGGGGACGCCCTCGCCTGCCCTTCAGGCCGGCCGAGGGGCCGAGCCGGTGGTCGTCGCGCCGATCCAGGCGCTGACACAACCCGTACCGTCGAGGGAGGCACTCGATGCCAATGCGATGACACTGTCGGTCGGGCAGCAGTGTGATCCGGACCACGTCGCTGCGTTTCTATTGAGCCGGGGGTTCGAGCGGCTGGACCAGGTCGAGCAAGCCGGCGATTTTGCCCTCCGCGGCGGCATCCTGGACATCTTCGCCGCGACCGACATTGATCCCGTGCGGGTCGAGTTCTTCGGGGACCAAATCGAGTCTATCCGGCAATTCGAGGTAGGTACGCAAAGGTCGGTGCGGACCACGCAGACGGTGCGGATCACGCTGCCGCCGGATGCCGCCAAGGCCCAACTCAAGGACACCGTCAACTTCATCAGTTACCTGCCGACGGACACCATCATTGCTTTCGAAGAGCCGTTGGAGATCGTGGAGATTGCCCGGACCATCCTGGACCGGCTGGGCAATCCCGTCGGGCATTACCCGATGGAGGCGGTCATGCGACTGGCGGCAGGCTTCAGCCAATTGCACCTGAGCCGGTTCCCGCTGGCCACGGTAGATGAGTCGTACGCGTTCTCGGTGGCGTGTGAAGCCCTGCCGACGTTCGAGGCCAAGGCGACCGACGCCGTGCGGCAGCTTGTCGATCTTGCCCGACACAGTCGAGTCGTCGTCTACTGCGACAACAAGGGCGAGGAGGAACGGCTGCGCGAGTTGGTCGGGCAAGTGTTGCAGGATGACGCCGCATCAACATCAGCAGCGGCCGTGAAGTCGCCCCCACGGATCGAGACGCAAATCGGGCTGATCCATCGAGGGTTCTGTTGGAAGAGGGCGCGGCGGGCCGGCGAAGACGGCCCCCGGCCAAGGCCGGGGGCTCTTGGGTCGGGGGCTCTTGTGGTTGTGCCGCACCATGAGCTGTTTCGGCGGTACACGCAGAAACGGCGGATGCGCAAAGTGGCCGCTGGGCGACCGATAGAGACGTTTCTCGACCTGAACGAGGGCGATTTCGTTGTTCACCTCGTACACGGCATCGGGCGCTACATCGGGATGAAGACGATGCGGAAGGGAGACTCGCGGAAGAGCGAGGAGTTCCTCACCCTTCGTTTCGCCGACGAAGCCACCATCCACGTGCCGGCCTCGCAGATCGACCTCATCCAGAAGTACGTCGGGCCGAGGGCGTCTCGCCCGCCGCTCTCCAAGATCGGCGGGACGCGATGGCAGACCACCAAGGCCAAGGTCGAGGAGGCCGTGACCGACCTGGCGGCGGAGCTGCTGCGAATCCAGGCGGTCCGCGAGTCGCAGGAGGGCATCGCCTACCCACAGGATACGCACTGGCAGACGGAGTTCGAGAACGCCTTCCTGTACACGGAGACGCCGGATCAGATGGGCGCTGCGGCCGACATCAAGACAGACCTCGTCAGGGCTCGACCGATGGATCGTCTGCTTTGCGGCGATGTCGGCTACGGCAAGACGGAGCTCGCCATGCGGGCGGCGTTCAAGGTGGCGGAATATGGCAAGCAAGTGGCAGTGCTCGTGCCTACGACGGTGCTGGCCGAGCAGCACTTCCGCACATTCAAGGAGCGAATGGCGGACTACCCCTTCCTGGTCGAGTGTCTGAACCGCTTTCGATCGACCAAGGAGCAGAAGGCTATCACCGCCGCGGCGAGGAAAGGGCAGATCGACGTGCTGATCGGCACGCACCGGTTGCTTTCGCGGGACGTCGGCTTCGCCGACCTCGGCCTGGTCATCATCGACGAGGAGCAGCGCTTTGGCGTCGAACACAAGGAACGCTTTAAGCAGCTTCGGGCGACAGTGGACGTGCTGACCATGACGGCGACGCCAATCCCGCGGACGTTGCACATGTCCATGGTCGGTCTTCGAGACATCTCCAGCCTGGCTACGCCCCCCTTGGATCGGCGGTCCATCGCCACGCAGGTGTGCGCCTGGCACGACGGGCTGGTCCGCGACGCGATCGTCCGCGAGCTGAACCGCGATGGGCAGGTCTATTTCGTCCATAACCGGGTGCAGACCATCAAGAATGTCGCTGCCAAGGTTGCCACCCTGGTGCCGGATGCGCGGATACTCATCGCTCATGGACAAATGCCCGGTGACGAGCTGGAGGATGTCATGCTGCGATTCGTCCGGCACGAGGCGGACATCCTGGCCTGCACCAGCATCATCGAGGCCGGCGTGGACATCCCCAACGTCAACACGATCTTCATCGACCGGGCGGAGATGTTCGGGCTGGCGGACTTGCACCAGCTTCGCGGGCGAGTCGGGCGATACAAGCATCGGGCCTACTGCTACTTGTTGCTCGATCCGTCGCGGCCGCTGACGCACACGGCGGCCCGACGGCTCAAGGCCGTCGAGGAATACAGCGAACTGGGGGCCGGGTTCCAGATCGCCATGCGCGACCTGGAGATCAGAGGGGCCGGCAACATCCTGGGGCCGGAGCAGTCCGGGCACATCGCCGCCGTGGGCTACGAGTTGTATTGCCAGTTGTTGGAGAAAGCGGTCAAGCGGATGCGCGGGGAGCCGTACTCGCCACGGGTGGCGGTTCACCTGGAGCTGGACGCGGAGGCGTACATCCCGAAGAGCTACATCCCGTCGGACCGGCAGCGGATGGAATGCTATCGGCGGTTCACGGTGTGCCGCACGCCGGAGGAGGTGGAGCAGCTCGCGGCGGATTTACAGGACGCGTTCGGCCGGCGGCCGGAGACGGTGGAGAGCCTGCTTGCCCTGGCCGACCTACGCGTGCGAGCCGCGGAATGGGGCATCAAGGCAATTATCAAGAAGGAGCCGGACGTGATCTTCCATATCGAGGGGGAGATGAAGAAGATTGAGCCGCTGTTCGCCGGTTCGCAGGGGAGGATGAGTATCCCCGACGGGCATACTCTCTACTGGCGCCTGCCCGACAACTACTTCCACGGCCAGACGCTGCTGACCGTGCTGCGAAACCTCTTTCGCGGAGAGAAGCCGTCGGCCGACGCGCCGAGCGGTTCATCGTCTCCGGCAGCAACGGGCGAGGCGCGAGGCCCGCGAGCCAAGCCCATCTCCCGTCCCGCCGGCGCTCGACGCCGGTGAGTCGAACGCGTGCGGCGAAATGGGCGGGTGGCCCAGCCTGTTTCGAGTCTGTCGATTTAGTTGGCACGACTCATGCTTTAGTGTACCAGTGATGATCGG
>CAYYBO010000012.1:0-27877 GCA_964470125.1 uncultured Planctomycetaceae bacterium
CGGGCGGGTGTGGAGGATGGCGAAGTCGGCGTCGATTCCCGTTCTCGTCGGCCACCCTTGACATCGCTTCGCGACGTAAAGGGCAGGCGGGGGCCGACGCTGCAAGGGAAGCGGCGCACGACAAGAACCTACATAAGTCCATGCCTGCACCGGCTATTAGCCGGTACCACGCTGAAGAGGCGAGAACTTTGTCAAGATAATGGCAAGTGATGAAGAACACTCTTGAAACGGGAGGTTTAGAGCCATGACCGCTAACACAACCATCGAGAAGCGCCGAGATTCGGCGGCAAGCTCCGTTGAGCGAATCAGGGCGGGGCAGGCATTTGTGCCGGTGGTGGATATCGTCGAGAACCGCGAGGAGCTGCTGCTGCTGGCGGATGTGCCCGGCGCGGCGGCGAAGGACATCGACATCAATTATGAGAAGGGCACGCTGTCGATCCACGCCAAGATCGAGCCGAGGCAGAAGGTTGAGTCGACGACGTACCTGTTGCGGGAATACGGCGTCGGCGACTTCTACCGCACGTTCCAGGTCGGCGAAGGCATCGATCAGAACAAGATCGAGGCCGAGGTGAAGAACGGCGTGTTGAAGCTGCGGCTGCCGAAGGCGGAAGCCCTGAAGCCAAGGAAGATCAAAGTGGCGGCAAGCTAGCCAAGTCGGACAGGGCGATGCAGCATGAGTGTGGCACGGGCTAACGGCCTATGCCTGCGTGGCGTCGCCCCCCTCGTGGGCCACGCGGATCGCGAGTCGGCGCCAGTTCCCGTTCCCGTCGCCCACGGGGGGACGACGCCACGACGAGGGCGGTGCCCGTACTAGAAACGGAGATTGGTCGGTGCCTGCACCGGCTATTCGCCGGTGACACACCCTTGACCCGTGGCACAACTATCAGGAGGTGTTCTATGAGTCTCATACCGTGGCGACAGAAGCGTGAGGACGGGCTGGAGGCGAGCGGGGCGGGGGCGTCGTTGACACGATTCCGCAACGAGATGGATAGTCTCTTTGAGAGGTTCTTCGGGGATGCCTGGGGCACAAGCATGCTTGAGTCCCTGCCCGCCCGGATGGGCTGGGGGCCGAGGATCGACCTGGCGGAATCGGAGAACGAAATCACGGTAAAGGCGGAGCTGCCCGGCGTGGAGGCCGGCGATGTCAACGTGGAGGTCGTCGGCAACGTGCTGAGTATCCGGGGCGAGAAGAAGCAGGAGAAGGAGGAGAAGCGGGGCAGCTACCACTACGTCGAACGGCAGTACGGAAGCTTCAACCGAAGCGTACAGTTGCCCACGACGGTGGACCAGGACAAGGTGGCGGCGTCGTTCAAGAACGGCGTATTGACCATCACCATGCCAAGGCGGCCGGACGCGAAAGCAAAGCGGATCGCCGTCAAGAGCGAATAGGAAAGAGGGGGTTGGACAGTGTTACGCAGTTGCCGCAGGGCGGCCTGCTTGGACTCCACACCTTGGGAACGAGGCGGCAACACGGCAAGCCCGAGGAGGGTGTTCCATCTTTCCGCTCCGGGCAGTGCCTCACGGGGCCGCAAAGATACGCGGCCCCTTTTTCTATTTGAGCCGGACACCCGGCCGGCAAGCGGGCAAGCCTCGGCGACAAGGACCGTGCGAGGCGAGCTTGCTCTTGCGAGGCGGGTCGTCAGCAGTGCAGCGCGGGGGCGACGGACGGGCGCGGCCGCGTTGAGGCATTCGGGGTTCGGCGCAGGAATCGCCGGCACCACCCGTCGAGCATTACCAGCTTCCACAGCGTCGGACCGCAACGTCGACGACCGGCGAGGTGATTTCGCCAGACGTTGATGGTGGCGTTGGCTGAAATCCAATCGTGCAGCGCCGCTCCCGGTCGCAGCATGGCATCCTGGAATCGGTCGCGCAGCGGTCCCGCGAACCAATCATCGAGGGGGACTTCGAAGCCGGCCTTGCGGCGGGCCGCGAACTCATCTCCGAGCCGGCGGCCGAGGGCCGCGTGAAGGGGGTGCTTGCCTTGTGTTCCGTGAATCCGAAGCCGCGGCGGGATGCTCCAGGCGAACTCGATGAAACGATGATCGAGCATCGGCGAGCGCACCTCCAGGCCGTGGGCCATGCTGGCGCGATCAACCTTGACCAGGATGCCGTCGGCCAGGCCGAGCCGGATATCAACATATTGGCACTTGGAGAGATGATCCGGCGCATCGCATCTCCGATACAGATCGCGGACACGATCCAGGGGGTCGTAACCGGTGGTCTCCCCATTGACGTCCTGGCACAGCAGGCACCGAGCCTCCGCCGGATCGAGCGTGGCGATCGAAAGGCCGTGGGCCGTCGCCGGGTCCACGGCCAGGTCCCGCAATGTTGCCGCCGCCCGCAAGGGTCTTGGAATCCATGGCCGATCGGGGTAATTCCGGGCGATCGGCCCCAGCATCCGGCGGATCGGTCGTGGCAAGAGGCCGCGGATGCGGTTTTCGTACATGTCGAAGCGATATCGCCGATAGCCGGCCAGCGCCTCGTCGCCGCCGTCGCCGGAAAGAGCGACAGTGACATGCCGCCGGGCTTCTCGGCTAAGGTAGTAGGTCGGTATGGCCGAGGCGTCGGCGAAGGGCTCGTCGAAGTGCCACGACAACGTCTCCGCTATATCCGCGGCGCGAGGCAGGACCAGTGATTCGTGGTGCCGGCAATGCAGGCTTTCAGCCGTCTTTCTTGCCTGGGGACGCTCGTCGAAGGGCTGCTCGTTGAAGCCGCAGGTGACGGTCACTATCGGGTCTTGCGCCGCCTGGGCCATTGCGGCGACGACAGAGGTCGAATCCAGTCCGCCGCTGAGGAACGCCCCGAGGGGCACGTCGGCAATCAATCTTGATCTCGTGGCGGACGCAAGCTGGTCCCAGAGCTCCTCCGCCACCACTTCCGCGGTCGCCTCCCGATGACCGTGGAACTCGAGGTCCCAGTATTGCCGGAACACGATCCGCCCGCGTTCATAGCTCAGGGTGTGGCTCGGCGGCAGCTTGCTGACGTTCTTGAGGATCGTCTTGGGAGAAGGGATAAAACTGAAGGTCAGGAAGTCCACCAAAGCCGTTGAATCGACGTCAACGGGGACGCCCGGGGCGGCCAGAATGGACTTTAGCTCTGACGCGAACACCAGCCGCCGGCCGTCGAAATGATAGTAGAGCGGCTTGACGCCGAGACGGTCTCGACCGAGCAGCAGCTTCCTGTTCGGCCGATCCCACAGGGCGAAGGCGAACATTCCGTCGAGACGCTCGACGCAGCGGTCGCCGTGTTCCTCGTAGAGGTGCACGAGGCATTCGGAGTCGCCGGCCGAACGGAAGACGTGGCCCTTGCCGGACAATTGCTCGCGAAGCTGGAGGAAGTTGTATATCTCGCCGTTGACGACGGCCTGGATCTCGCCGGTTTCATTCGACAGCGGCTGGCGGCCGGTCGCCAGATCGATGATGCTCAGGCGGCGATGGCCAAGGAGGGCGTGTTTGTCGGCGTATTGTCCGGCGTCATCCGGACCGCGATGGGCGAGGCATTCGAGCATGGGCCCCATCGCGGCGCACTCAGCTTCGCCGATGCCGTGCTCGCTGGCGATTCCCGTGATTCCACACATTACAGACGCCGCGTCCCTTCATGGGGCCGGTTCTGTGGGGCTCGCCGCGCCGCGAACCGTCACTCTCTTCGTGGGCCAAGAAGGTTTCCCGGGTTCCACGTCGGCCGCAGCTTTGGCCGCGGCCTGGCGGGGCTACTGTCTGTATCGGCATCGGCGGGAACAAACAAGGAAGAGGATTGGCGTATCCCCCGGAGGGGCCGGGGGATCAGCGAACATCGGAAAGGGCGCCCAGGTGTGCCAGGGCCGCCACCACGCCGGGGGCGCTCGGGTTCAGTTCATAGGCCCGCTTCAGACATTTGACGGCCTCTGCATCGTTCCCCAGGCGCATGTAGAAAAGACCAAGCTCCGCGAACAAAGCGGCGTTGTCAGGATCCAGCGCCGTGGCCTGCTCGAAGGTGAGTTGGGCCCGGTCCATGTCGCCGATCCTGCCGTAAACACGAGCCTTCACCTTCATCAGGTTGGGGTGAAACACGGACTGCGCGGCGGCCCAGTTGGCAATCTCCTGGGCGGCCGCGTGCTTGCCCTTGAGTTTCAGCGCTTCGGCCTTGCTTTGCACGGCCATGGTGTAGCCGGGGAAGGCGCTGACGGCGCTATCGAATCTGGCGATTGCCCGATCACAGTAGAGGAGTGCCTCCGACAAGTTGTTGTTGCGGAACATTTCCCTGGAAAGGGCCATGTAGCACAGGCCCTCGCAGTAGGCCGGTTCCGGTCGCTCCGGATCGCGGTCGGCCGCTTTCTGGAACATGGCCGCCGCGGCGATGTATTGTCGGCCGGCGTATTCCTGCCGCCCGTTCTTCATGAGTTCTTCGTAAGAGGCTTTCGGCGGGCCGCACCCGCCGGCGTAGCCGAGAAACAGACACAGGCCTCCGCCGGCGACCCATCCGATCGCAAGTTTGCGTGTCCGGCGACTACCAGTATGTGTCAAGCGTGTCCCCATGACTAAAATGCTAATGGCGGGGAATCGCAACCGCAAGCAGGCGGCGCCCGGAATCGGAGGTGGTTCAATCGCCGGGCAGCCAAAGAGTTAGGGCGGCAGGACAGACGCCGGTCTGCCCCGGGGCGGGGGTTGCCGCGAAGGCCCGGGCGTTTGGGCGGCCGGCTTGCCGGCGCGGTCCCCGCCAGGGCGACCGGGCCCTGGGGCCGTCACGGAGCTTACTCCCCATGCACTCCCTTGGTGGCGAGAATTCGGCGGCTCAGTTGGAGGTTCCCTTCGTGGTTCTGGAGCACACGGACACGGTGGGCGTTCACTACGACTTGATGATCGACGAGGGCGGCGCCCTGGCGACGTGGAAATGTGAACAACCGCCGGAGAGCGCGGTTGCCGCGCCGCTGGCTTGTCGGCGGATTGCCGATCACCGCCGCAGGTACCTCGATTACGAAGGCGATATATCGGGCCATCGGGGACGAGTGCGGCAGCGCGACCGAGGGGGGTGTGTCATTCAGGCCAAGGGACCGGACCGCTGGCGGGTAGCATTCCGAGGGCGTCACCTCAACGGGCGATTTGACCTGGTCTCGGCGGGGCAGGGCGGGGATCAGTGGCGCTTGTGCTCCCTGGGTTGCTGACGGCCGAGCGGTTCGACGGTCAGGTCGAGCCGACCCGGGTACACCTGGACCTCCACCACGCGGTAGGTCACACCTCCGTTTTTCCAACGAGCTTTTGCCCCGACGTGCAGGCCGCTGAGGAGATCGCCCCCAATCCGGGGACTGCCGGGCCAGGCTTCTTCCTCTTCATACTCGATGGGCTGCGTCAGCTCCGAGCCGGTTAACAGGCCGAAGGGAATTCTGAGCCTGCCCATGCGAGCGGAGTCCGCGCGCAAGACAAGGCCATCGCCCTCCAGGGCAGCAGTGATGTCCAGAGAGAAGACCGAGCCGAGCAGTCTTTCGCGGTGCCGGCCGGCGATGCGAATATATCCTTGCTCAAAGAGGATAAACGGGTCGCGAATCGCGGGCGGGGTGATCTGTTCGAAGAGGGGATAGATTTCCCGCCGCATGGCGATCCACTGATTGAGGTCGTCCTGGTGAACGTGGTACACGAAGGGCGCCCCCGCACGAAGTTGTTCGGTGAAGGCCTGCTCGGCGGCAATCAGGTTGTTGCGGACTTGTTGGCGCTGCTCCGGGGCGACGGGCGGGGGTTGATACCAGGATGGGGTCGCGAGAAGGAGATAAAGAGGGATGGCGAGGACTGCGGCGGCGGCGGCGGCGACCAAGTGTCGCGGATAGCGTTGAACCCAGGGCACCGCTTGGCGGAGGGCTGTTTTCGCGATGCTGCGGGCGCGATCGGCGAACTGCGCGGCTGGCTTGGCGGGGTGCTTCGCCTTGCGACGGGCAGGTTTGGCCCTCGGTTTGGCGGCGGCCTTGGGGGCAGTCTTGGGGGCGGCTTTGGGGGCAGCCTTGGGGACGGCTTGGGCGGCTCGCGACCTGGGCCGGCGGGGTTTTGGGGAAGGGGATGTCAAACGGCTTCCTTTCGGACCATCGCCTCCGTGATGGTGTCAGTGATTAACTGCTCGTCCTCCGGTTCAAACTCGATCTCCAGCCGCACGGCAAGCAACTTGCAGGTCACCAAGCCCTCTTTGGCATGATAAGACTCGTCGCTCCAGCGGCCGACGAGTTTCACGGCGTCTTTCTCAGTGGTGAGAATGATGTTGGCTTCAAGGCTGACAGCCACGTCAAGGAGGCCGGTGATCTCCTCGGGTGTGTAGGCGTGGTGGTCGGGATACCGGTAAGCGGCGAGGACGTGAACGCCGAGGCTTTCGACGCTGCGTCGGAAGCTGTCGAAGTTGGCGATGCCGGCAAAGACGACAGCTTGCATGACGGTGGGGTCGCCGACGGCGATGGGCTGGCCTTTGACGTCGGTGAAGCCCGCCAGGCGGTGGCGGGCCTGAATCACCGGCTTGCCGTTGGAGAGTTGTCTCAGCTTGAGCAGCAGCAGGGATCTCTCGGTTTTGTTGATCTCATCGCTTCGGGTCAGAATGATGAGATCAGCGCGGCGCAGCGATCGAAGGGGCTCTCGCAGCAGGCCGCGAGGCAGGAGGTAGCCGTGGCCAAAGGGGGCGGTGGCGTCCAGGAGGACGATGTCGACGTCACGGGCCAGCCGGCGGTGTTGAAAGCCGTCGTCCAGGACGAGGATGTTGCAGCCTCTCTCGACGGCCTCGCGCGCCGCGGCAACGCGATCGGGGGCGACGATGATGCGGGCCCTGGGACAGCGCCGCTGCAAGACCATTGCTTCGTCGCTCTCCCTCCTCCACTTCGCCGCCGGCGGATCGCGGAATCGGTCGTCCAATTGAACCAGTCGGCCCTTGTAGCCCCGCAGCAGCAATGCCACCTTGTGGTTTCGCCCGATCAGCAAGTTGGCGAGGTGGGCGGCGACCGGGGTCTTGCCGGTGCCACCGACGGTAAGGTTGCCGACGGAGACGACCGGCACGTTGATTCCACGGGCGGCGGGGCGCACGAGGCGGTAGTAAGCATTGCGCAGGGCGATCCCGCAGCCATACAGCAGCGAGAGCAGGCGGAGGATGGTTCGGGCGAAATCGGCAATCAAACCCCGCCGCCGCTCGGCGATGAGATCCATGTAGTACGTCGTGAGATAGCCCATATCAGGCGAGTCAGTTTACCCGTTCCCGAGAACTTAGGGGAGCATCGCCCGAATGCCCGCGAATCACGAGACTCGCGCGCGACAAACCCCGGGCGGCATCGGGAAGGCGCGACCAGGCCAAACATGATTTGCACCGCCCGGCAGTCCAATGGCCTCGCTGCCGCGGCCATTGCTCCGCGGGCAAGTTGTGGTGCGTTTCCGACGCCTGCGTTTCGGCGTATAATCCACCACGGCGACAGAGCGGGCCAGGCGGCCGCTCGAGCTCGCATGAGCCCGGGAGGAAAGTCCGAACTGGGCAGGGCACGGTGATGGCTAACGGCCACCGGCAGCGATGCCAGGGAAAGTGCCACAGAAAACACACAGCCGATGGAGCCGCCGCGGTTGGTCGCCTCTTTGAGGCGATCATGGGGCGAACTCACAGGCAAAGGTGAAAAGGTGCGGTAAGAGCGCACCGCGTGTTCGGTGACGAACATGGCAGGGCAAACCCCACCGCCAGCAAGCCCATGTAGGCAGCCAATGGTCGAGCTTGCTCGATCGGCGAGGCGGCCCGCCTCGTAACGAGCTGCGGGTAGGGTGCTCGAGCCGACGGGCAACCGTTCGGCCCAGACAAATGGCCGCCGCCGCCAGGCACGGGCTTCAGGGCCTTGTGCCGCGAGCGCGGAACAGAATTCGGCTTACCGGCCCACTCTGCCGCCTTCTTTGATCTCCTGAATTGCGACCAGCGTTCTTCCTGCGATGCCGCCTCCGGCGGTGTGCTGAGTCGTGGGGCCTTCCACAGGGGCGGGCCGCGGCGTCCCGCCGATAGAAGAGAGGGACCATCGGTGAAACGGGGCGCGGCTTGAGGGTTCTTGCAGGCGGCGGCCGCCGGATCGGAATCCGCCGTTGCTGAGCCGGGGAGTGGCGGGGGAGAAACATGGACGAGCGGGCCGCCGAACGTCCAAGCCATTGTGATGACGGCAATACGAGACAACCAGGTTGTTTCAGCGGCGGTTCTAGCCGACTTGCGCCGCCGGATGTTCGCCCGGCCGCCGGAAACGAGCGGCGTCGAGCGGCTTGGCGACTTCGAGGTGCGGATCAACGACGGGCCGAACTTCTACATCCTCTGCAAGGACATCTTCGTCAAGAGGTACTACCACTTTGAGGCGAAGAAGCCGGCGCCGATCATCATCGACGGCGGCGGCAACATCGGCTTGTCCGTGCTGTACTTCAAGCTCGCGCATCCCGATGCCCGGATCACCACCTTTGAGCCGGACCGGGCCGTGCTGCCTCTATTGAGGGAGAATCTGGGGCGGAACGGGCTGTCCGATGTGCGAATCGTCGAAGCGGCCTTGGGCGCCCGGACGGAGGCGGCGACCTTTCACAGCGACGGCAAGTATGGCGGCAGCCTGGCGGGCGATGGGGCGGGGGCGGTCCATTCCGTGCAGTGTGTTCGCCTGCGCGATTACCTGGTCGAGCCAATCGACTTCCTGAAGCTGAACATCGAGGGGGCGGAGTGGGGGGTCTTGGCGGACAGCGAAGATCGGCTGGCGAATGTCCCGGAGATGGTGGTGGAATACCATCACTTGCCCGGCCTGCCGCGAACGCTGCACAAGATTTTGGACTTGCTCGACCGGTGCGGTTTCGACTACCTGGTCAACGATTTTGACGAGGAGACGAATCCCGGCGTGCGGTCGCCCTTTCGCCTAGGTTCGGACAGCCGCTACTTTCTGTTGTTGTATGCTCGGCGCAGAGGGTAAAGGGCGAGGACAATGACGGACCCAATCGCCCGCGTCGACACGGGATGACCGATGAAGATCCTGCTGGTTAATCCGCCCGCCCGTCGCTTTGTATGGACTCAGCATCCCAGTTTTCCGCTTGGGCTGGGTTACATTGCCGCGGTCCTGGGGCGGGATGGGCATGAGGTCTACATTTATGACGCGGAATGGGGGGGCGATTTCGCGGCCACTTCGCAGCCGCCGGCTTATCCGCTGGTCGACACGTGCCTGCACTGGCATCGCTACTTCGACGGTTTGAGAGAGCGAGGGCACCCCATCTGGCAAGAGGTTGAGGGTGTGATCCGAAAGCAGCGACCCGATGTGCTGGGTATCACCTGTCGCGTGCTTGATTTGGCCTCGGCGCTGCGAGTGGCGGAGATCGCCAAGGGCCTCGATCCCGACGTCTTCGTCGTGCTCGGCGGACCCGCGGCGAACACCTGCATGAGTTTGATTGAGCGCAGCGAGGATGTTGACTTCGCGGTCCACGGCGAAGGCGAGGCAACGATGAGTGAGCTGGTCAGCATCCTCAGTCAGGAGCGGCCGGATTATTCGGCGATCCACGGGCTCTCTTTCCGTGACGAGCAGAGGATGGTTCACAACCCCGAGCGCTCCCTGGCAGACGACGTTTCCTCCTTGCCGCACCCGGCGCGCGACCGGCTGCTGTACACGGAGCTGCTGCCTCGACGGAAGGTGGCCCACATGATGGGGGAGATGGTCACGTCGCGGGGTTGTCCGTACCGGTGCGCTTTTTGCGCGGTGCATACGGCCTGGGGCGGTCGCGGGGCCCGGTTGCGAAATCCGCAGGACGTGGTTGGCGAGGTTCTGGAGCAGCGAGACCGGTACGAGGCGCGGTTTTTCACTTTCTGGGATGATCTGTTCACGGGCAATCGCAAGCGAACCGTCGCAGTCTGCGACGCGTTTATCAAGGCGAGGGCGGGCGTTAGTTGGGTGTGTCTGGCGCGAGCGAATACGGTGGACGAGGAACTGCTGGGGCTGATGAAGGAGGCCGGCTGCGTGCAGGTGCAGATGGGCATCGAATCCGGCAGCGATCGGACGCTGGAGCGGATGCGCAAGGGGATTACCGTGGCGCAGTCGCGTCGAGCGGCGGCGATGGTTCGTCGGGCGGGCTTGTCGCTGCACGCGTTCCTGCTCGTCGGCATCCCCGGTGAGAGCCGCGACGACATGGAGGCCACCGCCCGGCTGATTCCCGAGTTGGAGCCGGACTGCGTGGAATTGAGCGTCTTTGCCCCCTATCCCGGCTCGGCCCTTTGCGCGGAGTTGATGGCCGACGGGCGACTGACCATTGAAGAATGTCTGACCGCCGATTTTCTGAACGCCGATCGTTGTCACACGGGAACGATGTCGGCGGCCGAGTTTCGCGATGTGGCCCTGGGGTACCTGCGGCTCTGTGATGAACACAACCACAAGATGGAACGTCGGCGACGCGAGACGCTTGCAAGGAGACCGCTTATCGCCGAACCGGCGGAGCAGACAACATGAAGACGGAAAACGCCGAGACTCTGTCACCGGCGGACAATGCCGAGGGGCGAGATCTTCTGAGACAGGCTGAGCCGGTCAGCCGCAAGTTCGGTTTTGACCGCGGGCAGTGCATCGACCGCCATTACATCGAGCGATTTCTTGAGGTCAATTGCGAGGACATTCGCGGCCGCGTTCTGGAGGTCGCCGAGAACACCTATACGCGGCGGTTCGGGGGCCAGCGTGTCGTCCAGAGCGACATCCTGCACGCCGCGGCCGGCCACAGGTCCACGACGATCGTGGCCGATCTGACCAGGGCGGATCACGTGCCGGCGGACGCCTTCGACTGCATCGTCCTTACACAGACCCTGCAACACATCTATGACGTGAAGGCTGCGATTTGCACGCTGCATCGCATTTTGAGGCCGGGCGGCGTGCTTCTGGCGACGGTTCCCGGTATCAGTCAGATCAGCCGCTTTGACATGGATCGCTGGGGGGACTTCTGGCGGTTCACCACATTGTCGGCGGCCCGACTGTTCGGAGAGGCGTTTCCGGCGGCGAACTTGCGCATCGAGTCGCACGGAAACGTGCGAGTGGCCGTGGCCTTCCTGCACGGGCTGGCGGTCCACGAAGTGGATCGGGGTGTCCTGGACGCCGACGATCCCGACTACCAGGTGTTGATTACCATCCGCGCGGAGAAGCCGCGATGATTCTGGCGTATCACCGGGTGACGGAGACGCCGACCGATCCGCAGCTTCTCTGTGTCAGTCCGCGGCACTTTGCCGAACAACTTCTGGTCTTGCGGCGGGTATATCGGCCGATGCCGCTTCTTGAGCTGGCCACCAGTTTTCGCGAAGGGAGGATGCCGGATCGCGCCGTCGTGGTCACGTTCGACGATGGCTACGCGGACAATCTCCACGAGGCGGCGCCGCTGCTGGCCGCCCAGGGTGTTCCGGCGACGGTGTTCGTTGTGCCGGGAGAGCGTGAAGGCGAGTTTTGGTGGGACGAGTTGGATCGCCTGCTGCTCCAGCCGGGAACCCTGCCCCAGATGCTTCAACTGGAAGTCAATGATGAGGCCCAAGAGTGGGACTTGGGCGGGGCGGCTGAGTATTCGCCCGCGGACTTCGAGCGTTATCGCGCCTGGAGTGTGCTTCAGGCGGACGCGCCTACGCCGCGGCAGGCCGCTTACCGATCGCTGCACCAGGCGCTGCGCCCGCTGGCGACGTCATCGCGAAAGGCGATACTCGACTCGCTCCGCGCCTGGTCCGGCGCCGGCAAAGCCTCGCGGCCGACGCACCGCCGGCTCGGGTCGGCGGAGATTGTCCGGCTTGCCGAGGCCGGCATCGAAGTCGGCGGCCATACTCTGACACATCCCGTCTTGTCGGCGTTGCCGGTCGAGCAGCAACAAACGGAGATCTCGCTGGGCAAGCGGCGGCTGGAGGGCATCCTCGGCCGCCCTGTTCGTTCGTTCGCTTATCCCTATGGCGCGCGGAAGGATTACACCGTCGAGACGGTCGAGATCGTCCGACAGGCCGGCTTCGTGTGCGCCTGTGCAAACTACCCCGGAATGGCGCAGATCGACACGGACGTGTTTCAGCTTCCGCGTATCCTGGTCCGCGACTGGGACGGCGACGAGTTTGCCCGCCGCATCCGAACAGAGCCGCGACGGTAAGTGAGCGGCTACGACGAGATAGGAACGGCCGTTGAAAGTAAACATGAACCGCTCCCTTACGGTCGCGACTCTGGTGCGAAGCCCATGATCATCGTCCAGGTCAACATGTTTGACGAATTCGGCGGGGCGGAGAAGGTCGCCTGCGATTTGCACCGGGCCTATCTTGCCCAAGGGCATGATTCCTGGCTGGCCGTGGGGCGCAAGCGCGGCAGCGAGCCACGGACGCTCGTCATTCCGAATTGCAGCGCGACGGCTGCATGGCCAAGGTTCTGGTGGCGAATCCACCAACGCCTGCAACCACACTATGGTCTCGCGGCTGCCGTGCGAGCGCTGTGCCGCATGGCTCATGCCCTGGCGGAACCCGAGGGCGTGATCGAGCGTTGGCGCGGCATCGAGGATTTCAACTACCCCGGCACGTGGCGCCTGTTGGACGCGCCTCCGCGACGGCCGGACGCGATCCACTGCCATAACCTGCACCGGAGTTATTTTGACCTGCGGGCGTTGCCCTGGCTGAGCCAGAAGGTTCCCGTCTTTCTCACCCTCCACGACGCCTGGTTGTTGTCGGGCCATTGTGCCCATTCGTTCGACTGCGATCGTTGGCGCAGCGGCTGCGGCGAGTGCCCGGACCTGTCGATTCATCCGCCGGTCCGTCGTGATGCGACGGCATTCAACTGGGCGCGAAAGCGCGATATCTACGCTGCGAGTAGGCTGCATGTTGCGACGCCGTGCCGCTGGTTGATGGAGAAGGTCGAGCAGTCGATCCTTGCCGCCGGCGTCGTTGAATCGCGGATCATTCCATACGGCGTGGACCTCGAGGTGTTTCGTCCGGGCGACAAGCGGGCAGCCAGGGCCGCCCTGGGCATCCCCCCGGACGCCGACGTGTTGCTCTTCGCCGCGAGCGGGATTCGTCGAAACCCGTGGAAGGACTACGAGACACTGCGGCAGACGATCGGCCGATTGGCCGAGAGGCGTTCGTCGAGGCGGTTGTTGTTCCTCGCCTTGGGCGAGTCCGCGCCGGCGGAGCGGATCGGGCAGGCGGAGATTCGCTTCGTCCCGTTCATTGAAGACCAGTGTGACGTGGCCCGTTATTGCGTTGCCGCGGACATTTACGTCCACGCCGCTCGAGCGGATACGTTCCCCAATGCCGTGCTGGAAGCGCTGGCTTGCGGCACGCCGGTCGTTGCCACGGCGGTCGGTGGAATTCCCGAGCAGGTCATAAGCCTCCAGGCGCCGGAAGCCGCGCAGCAAGAGCCGACCTCGGGCGGGCGATGTGACGACGCAGCAGTCGCCACGGGTGTCCTTGTGCCGCCCCACAATGCCGGCGCGATGTCATCCGCGGTCGCCCGCCTGCTCGAAGATGCCGCCTTGCGACGCCGCCTCAAAAGCAATGCGGTCGCGGATGCTCGGCGACGCTTCGACCTAAAGAGGCAGGTTCACGACTACCTCGATTGGTACGCGGCGGTCTGCGTCGCCCGGGATACTACGCGCGGCTCTGTTCGGGCGGGGTCTTAGTTCGGATTCCTCGCCACTACCGCATTTCACGATTAGGTGTGGCGTGAGGCACCCCCTTGTCGGCGGGCAATCCAGCAAAGGGGCGCAGGTGGTGTTCCCGTAGGCCACGGGGCGACGCGACAGCCGGCAGGGAGGCCGACCGCTACTTTGGCTGCGGCTTTGCGGCGCAGATATCTTAGTGGTCGAGTGACGGCCAAGAGCGCGGGTTAGAACTGCTGTCTTTGGAATGCCCGCACACCCATGACCATGCTGACCCAGCCCGTCACCAAGCCCAGGGCAACGATGCCGCCAGCGACGGCGGCAGTGTTTCGGTCCAGGCGAGCGAGGTCGCCCAAACCCACCAGCTTGTAGCAAAGGAAGCCGAACAGCGCGATGCTGACGGCGACGAGCAGGACCGAGACGATCAAGTTGACCGTGCCGCCCACGCCGGAGGCGATTCGTCCCGGGTTGGTCTCGCGATAATTCGGCAGGCGGGCCCCCAGCCCGACCGCCAGGCCGCAGAGACCGACGCAGGTGGCCAGGGTGGCGCAGATTTGCACAACGGCGAGAATGAATGGCAGGTCCAGGGCGCGGATGGACAGGGCGGTGACGCTGAGCGCGGCGAAGCCGGTTACCGTAATGGCGTAGAGGAACTTGGCCCACACAGCCTTGGCGCGGGGCAGGGGCCAGAGGGCCACCAGCCACATCTGCCGTCCCTCCATGGAGATCATGGGGAAGACGAAGCGACTAGTAAATGTCGAGAGGATCAGGGTGACGGCGCCGTAGTTCAGGAAGCAGATCAGGCCGGTCCAGGGCAAATCGAAGCCCGCCGGCCGCGAGCGCGGCAGGTACAACAGGTAGAGCCCCAAGAGGCCGAACAGGATGGCCAGTTGCGACCATTGGGCGGGATCGCGAAGGAAGCTGCGGAGGTCCTTGAGGATCAGGGCTCGCACGTTCGGTTGGGCGTAGAAGAAGGCGACGCCGGTGAGCCATCGCGAGATTCTGCCGCTATTGATCCTTGATTTGTGCGTGACCATGTGGGCCCGACCAAAGGCGACGAGCAGGTTGGCCCCGGTGATGTTGATGGCCGCCCAACTGAAGAAGAGGGCCGTGGCCATGGTCACGAAGAGGTAGAAGGCGGCGTCCGGCGGCTTGTCTTCGACGGAGGCGCGGACGGCGTTGGCCACCCAGGTCGAGGGCAACAGCGCCGCCTTGAGGTATTGAAGCTCTCCGAGGAATGAATGCAGCCAGGCCCCGGAGGTATCCGAGGCGGCGACCCACAGCCTGCTCCACCAGCCGGCCAACAGGACGATGGCGACGGCCCCGGCATACAGCAATACGCGGCGGGCCTGCTTGGGCAGCCACATAGCCACGATCAGGGCCACCAGCAGGCCGATGGCCCCGGGGATGGGCACGAATCCGAGGAAAGCCAGGACGAAGGTCACGTAGAAATGCCAGGGGAGTTTCTGCACCTGCCCGAACGCGACCATCAGGGGAATGCCCAGGAGAACCAGAGACCAACTGGCGAAGAAGAGGGTCTCCAGATACATAACGGTGACGACGTGGCGGGGGGAGTTCGGCGTCGCCAGGAGGAAGGAGGGTTCAGGGCGACTGAAGAGGGCGCCGTAAGCGAGGATCGCGGCGGAGAAGGCCAGCAGGACGGTCATGGCGACGAAGAAGACGTGAAACACATAGGGAATGGCGATGGCGGCCGGCTGCTCAAACCGCCGCATGAAGCGGAAGGCTTCGTCAAAGATCAGATACAGCGCAGACCAGATGACGGCGATGAAGAGGATGATCAGAAGCAGTTTCAGCGGGGCCTGATTGACCAACTGTGAGACGCGATTGCGAATGATCGCCGACTTCAACCACAGCAGCCAAGTCAAGCCCGGAGCAGCGCCGGCGCGGGGGAATCGCGAGGCCCTTTCGGGTTCCGTCGAACCTTCGCGGCTGTTTGTCTTGGTGCTGTGCAAGGGCCGCTTATCTCTCGGGGTTGGTGAGTTCCAGGAAGATATCTTCGAGCCGGTGCTCGGCGGCGGCGGCGGCCCGGAGCTCCTCCAGTGTTCCGCAGGTGATGATCCTGCCGTGGTTGATGATGCCGATTCGATCGGCGATCGACTCGGCCACATCCAGTGTGTGCGTGGACATGAACACGGCGCCCCCCTCCGCCGCCCGCTTTCGGAATAACTCCTTGACCGTCCGCACCGTCCGCGGATCGAGGCCGATCATCGGCTCGTCCACTACCAGGACCTGCGGCTCGTGCAGCAGGGCGGCCGCGAGGACGACGCGTTGTTTCATCCCGTGGGAGTAACCCTCGGTCAGTTGATCGGCGAAGCCGACAATCTGGAGTCGGTCCATGTAGTATCGCTCGCGCCGCCGGGCTTCCTCGGCGGTGATGTTGTACATCTGCGCGACGAAATGGAGAAACTCGCGGGCGGTCAACTTCTCATACAGAAACGGTTCATCGGGCACGTAGGCCATTCGGGTTTTGGCCCGCTGCCCGTCGGTCAAGACGTTGCACCCGCAGACCTCGATGCTGCCGGCATCCGGTCGAAGCAGCCCGGCGAGCATCTTGATCGTCGTCGTCTTGCCGGCCCCGTTGGGCCCCAGGAAAGCGAACACCTCGCCCGCCCGAACGTCAAGTGTAACCTCATCCACGGCGCGGAGGCGGCCGTAACACTTGGTGACGTTCGCGATTCTGATTGAGGCGTCCATCGGTGCGGGGTTCCTAGTTCGGGGCTTCGGGCTCAATCTCCTGGACCGGTCGGCGAAGGTCGCCGGGCCTGGTTGGATTGACGGCCTTCCTCCACGCTTCTCGGTCGAAGGGCTCGTCGATCAGAATGAAACGGCCGAGCAGGGGCACGTTCACTTCCTGCCGCAGCACGCGGCCTTCATCGTCCGCCCAGGCGACGGTCCCCTCGGTTTCGATGCGAAAGCAGGGCACCTGCCGGCCGTCGTGCATGATGGTCTCGCGGGCGGTGACCGCGGCCACCCGTGTTTTGAATTCCAGCTTCTGGTTCTGCAGGACGGCGAAGGGGTCCAGGACATGCAGGCGCCAGCGCTGCCCGACGGCCAGGCTGCCGAGCCGGGTGAAGGGCCGCAGTGTCTCGCCAAGATACTCTGACTGTCTGGCCTCGAGGACGATCGACCACCTTCTCTGGCCGACGTGGATGATGCAGGCGTAATCGCGGCCATAACGTTCCCCCTCGACCCTGGCCTCCACGCCCAAGCCGCGGAAGTCGAAATCGAAGGCGTCGAGCGTGTCATCGACGTCGTAATTCAGATTGCTCTGTAAGATCAGATCGCCAGCCAGAGGCAGGACGGTCCTGATGGCCCCGAGGTCCAGCTTGGTCGCGCTGCGCACCAGGCGCATGCCCGGGGTGATCGTGGTGGTCACCCAGGTAGTCCCGATGGGGCCGGTTGCGTCCATTGAGATCTGGACTTGGTATGATTCATCGGGGATGACCTGGGAGGGGGCGTCGCCGGCAGTCCAATAGGGCAGCACATCGCGGTGGATCAAGGCGCCTATCGCCAGGAGCCAAACAAAAGCCGACACGCCACCCAAGATGCGATTCATCGGTTGACCACCATGCCGCGAAGAATGCGGGCCGTCCGATCAGAATCCCGGCGCGAACCAGCCCGAGCGCAAGCGACAGGCCTCCTTGTGCTCCACGGTTCTGGAGCGGCGGGCGGGCGTTTTGCTCGATCACTGACGCGGCCGGCGCCGATCTTTCGGCGAGCTTCTCTCGCGGGCCGCCGCCGATTCTATTGACGGGGGCGTGGAGCGGTCAAACCGGTCCGCCGAGCCGCGACCGGAACATCTGTGAATCCTCGCGGATCACTTCCTCGCGGCAACGAACTCCACGGCCGGGGTGTGGACCTGCCTGCAAGAGAAAACCCTTGGCCGTTCAAGGTGTTTCGGGCTGTTGCGGCCCGCGTTGTTCGCCGGGACGCTTGCCGCCGACGCTGATATGATGGCGGCAGGGGGCAAGGCAATGCGGCCGCGGAGTGAAACTGAAATTGATCGTCTGGCGGCGCCCGCCGAGGACGGAGCACTTCTGCTCTGGCCGCCCCCGCAGTCGTGGGCCGCGCTTGTCGAAGCGAATCGGCGGGCGCGTCAGACGTGCGTGATCGCCTTCGCGAATCGGCGACTCGGCAAACTGCTCGAAGGGCAGTTCAGCGGGCCCCCGGTTGTGATGAGCGGTCATCAGCCCGGTTTCATCCACCCGGGCATATGGGTCAAGAACGTCGCCGCTTCCGGCCTGGCGGCAAGGCTGGGCGGACAGGCGAAGTTTCTTGTCGTGGACAGCGACGCGCCGCGGCAACTGGTTTTGTGTTGGCCGCGGAGGCGTGAGGATGCGGAGAACACGGCAAACCTTGACCGGCCCGAGGGGCGCACGGGGGCCTCTTATGGAGAGCCCGGTCAACCCTCGCTTGCGGCTGGTGGTTCTTCGTCCTCTCCGCTCGCTGGCAGTTCATCTTTTTCTCCGCGTTCGGCGTCCGATTGGCTCATCACAGAAAGCGCCGCGATTCCCGGCGGCATCATCGGTTTGGCCTATGAGCAGTTTAAGCCGTTGGCGGCTCCGCCGTGGCGGGAGTTTTTTGGATGCGTGCGGGGAGATTGTGCCGACAGTGCCACACAGACGTGGCCGGTGTTTGTTGAGGGTTTCTTGGGGGGCGGCGCAACCGCTTCCTATGTCGATCGCTGGATCGCCGGCGTCATGGCGGTTGACCGGTTGCTGGGCGTTCACTCGCCGCAGTTTGTGCGAGCGAGCAGTTTATTCAGCAACTCCGCGGCAGGCGAACCGGGCGGGGAGGCCGCCTCGCACTTCGTGGCCCACCTCCTGTTGAACGCCGATTCATTCGCCGGAGCGTACAACGCCGCATTAGCGGAGTATCGCCGGCGCCGCGGCATCCGGGGGCGACAGCACCCCGTGCCGGACCTGGTACAAG
The DNA here is from genome assembly GCA_964470125.1 of uncultured Planctomycetaceae bacterium. Lineage (GTDB taxonomy): Bacteria > Planctomycetota > Phycisphaerae > UBA1845 > UTPLA1 > DATKKX01. The sequence continues at coordinate 18,516 of CAYYBO010000012.1, forward strand.
AGAACCGGCGGACCGAAATCCCCTTCTGGGTGTTTCGCGATTCGCGGCCGCGATGCAGACTGTTTATCTCTCACCGAGGCGCGGACAAGCTGGAATTGTGGGCGGGGGATGTTTCGTTGTGCGTGTTGGGCGCGCCGGCTCTCGCGGGCGAGCCCGGCAAGGTGTTGGGGGCCGGGCTGAAGAGCCATTGGATCAGACCGCGTGCTCTGGCTCTAACCATGTACGCCCGCTTGCTGGCGTGCGATCTGTTCATCCACGGCATCGGCGGGGCGAAGTACGACCAGATTGCCGATGATGTCATTCGACGTTTCTTCCGGGTGGAGCCCCCGGCGTACGCTTGTGTCTCGGCCACTTGCAGGCTGCCCCTGCCGAGGTTCAACATTGCAGAGGGAGATCGGGCGGCAGCGGCGAGGGCTTTCAGAGACTTGCGCTACAATCCGCAGCGCCGCGCGGGCGACAGTCTTTTAAAGAACAACGCGGAGGCGGCGTCAGTCCTGGCGCGGCGGGCCTCGGCCGTCGCGGAGGCCGCGCGGCTGCGCGAGCAGGCGTCTTGGCGGCACGCGGAACGGCGGGCGGCCTTCAAGGCGATCCGCGAGGCCAATGAGGGGCTGCAAGCGGCGATGCCCGGAGCAATCGAGGCGGCGAGGAGGCGCCTTGCCGAGGTCGAGGCCTGCCTCGAACATGATCGGATTGCAAAGTCGCGCGAGTGGTTCTTGGCGTTGTACCCTGGGGAGCAACTGCGTCGTCTGGGCGAGGATACGGCCGCCGCAGTTTCGGCCGGATCGTCGCGTTGACGCCGCCCACGGAGGAGGACATCCACATTGAGCCCGCCAGCCGAAGAACACATCCCCGTCCTTGCCGGCGAGGTCGTCGAACAGTTGCGCCCATGCCTGGCGGGTGCAACACCCTCGGAATCGTGTGTGTTGGTGGACTGCACTGTCGGGCTGGGCGGGCATTCTCGATTGATATTAGAGCAAATTCCCCATGCTCGACTGGTCGGGTTGGACGTGGACGGGGCCAACCTGGTTATCGCCCGGGAGCGGCTAGCGGGTTTTGGTGATCGCGTGCGTCTCGTCCAGGCCAATTTTGGCGATTTGGGCGAGGTGTTGGACGGTTGCGGGCTTCCGCGGGTAGCGGCGGTGCTTGCCGATCTTGGAGCAAGCAGCAACCAGATTGCCGAGCCCGGCAGGGGCTTCAGTTTCGAGGTGGACGGGCCGCTGGACATGCGGCTGGACCCACGCCGGCAGACCACGGCGGCGGACCTGGTTAATTCTCTTTCTGAGGGCGAGTTATCGGATTTACTTTACTTCCAGAGCCAAGAGCGTCACAGCCGAAGAATTGCTAAGAGGATTTGTCAAGCCAGGAAGCACGGCCGGATCAACAGCACGCTGGTGCTGGCCAGACTGGTTGCGTCGGCAATTGGCGAGGGCGCGGAATGCGGGCGCGGCCGGATTCATCCAGCCACGCGTGCCTTCATGGCCCTGCGGATGTCGGTGAACGAGGAAGTTGACTCGCTTCGCCGGTTATTGACGGCGATCCCGGATCGGTTGCAGCCGGGCGGGCGGGCGGCGATTATCAGTTTTCACAGCGTGGAAGACCGCATGGTGAAGGCGGACTTCCGCGATCGGGTTCGCGAGGGCCGATACCGATTGGTGACGAAGAAGCCGGTGGTGGCCGGAGAGGGCGAGCGGCGGCGTAACCCTCGAAGCCGCTCCGCCAAGATGCGGGTCGCCGAGGCTTCGGCGGTTGAGGGTACGAGGAAAACGTAGGATGCGCTCGACGACGGAACGTCAGGGCGTCTGAATAACGCGGGTGGACGTGGTCGTGCACTCTCGCAGGTCGGATAACTGCTTGCGGATTCCAAATCCGACGATATGTTTACCCATGTGCATCCCTTGCCAGCACAGGGAGGTGCTTAAGTGACCAAAGAGACAAAAATCGGCCTTCTGGTTGGACTGGCGTTCATCATACTGTTCGCGATCATTCTCTCCGAGAAGAGCGGAGGCGGTCGCGACGCGACCCTGCCGACGTTCGCTTTGGCGGACGCGAACCGCAAGCTGGGGGCCACAACCGGAAGCGAGAAGCCCTTGCACGATGCGGGACGTCTGCCGGTCGAGGCCAAGCTTGCTCCGATAGTGGAGACGCTCCCGTCGATTCTTCGGCCGGCCGAGAGCCTCGCGGCCACGGGGCATGCCTCCGCGCCGCTGAACACAGAGTCGCTGGACGAGTTGCTCAATCCGCCGTCGGAACTGGCCCAGGGTGTCGCCCTCGACGAGGGGCAGGGGCTGAAGGAGAGTCAGACCGTACCGTTGGGCGAGGCCGTGCGGACCGCCCTTGAGATCGGACCGCCGCCCGTACTGCCGAAGCCCGATGCCGCCGCAGTCGCGGCCGAAGGGCGCCCGGATTCGATTCTTGCCAGCGCCGGCCCTGCCGGCCCCCGGTCTTCGGAGATGTTGGCCGCAGGCCAGCCGGCGAAGGTCGAAGCATCACCGCCGATCAAGACGACGCACGAAGTGCAGCCTGGCGAAAGCCTCGGCAAGATTGCCGCGAAATACTACGGGCGGTCGACGCCTGAACGGGTCGCGGCCATTTTCGACGCCAACCGCGACGTGCTACCGAACGTGAATAGCGTGAAGGCCACCTCGAAGCTTCGGATTCCCGATCTTGGCGAGCACAGCAGTCAGTTCGAGGCGGTGCCGACTTTCCTGGGTACTTCAATCGACCCCACCAGCCTGGCGAAGAACAACAAGGACGACGCGTTGAGGATTCCTCCGCCGGCCGCCGGGGGGCGGACGCAGTCCAATCCGCAGCAACCCGCCGCGGCACTGGCGAAGAAGACAGACCGACCCACGGATGAGAAGGCTGCGGCCGAGAAAGCAGCCAAGAAGGACCAGGCCGCATCCAACCCCCAGTTCGAATGGTATGAGATCAAGCCGAGCGACACACTGACCAAGATCGCCGCGAGGAAGCTGGGCGACCAGAAGCTTTATCCTGAGATCGTTCGGCTCAACCGCGATCGGATCAACAACAAGAACGTGTTGAAGCCGGGGGTAAAGATTCGTCTTCCGGTCAAGGTGGCTTTGAGCGGACCAAAGGGCGAGTCGCTCTCCTCCAGCGGGCCGGAAACCGCCGAGCCGTAGGGGAGATACCGGCATGACCGTGGCCCGGGCACTTCTCGCTCTGGGCATGTTGGTTGCGATTGGAATCGCAATCGTGCTGATTCGCGGAGAATCGGCCAAGGCGGCCAACCGCGTTCAGCGGCTGCACGGCCGGCAGTTGACGCTGGAGCAGGAGTTGTGGGCGCGTGAGATGGAGTTGGCCAGGCTTCGAACGCCCGACGAGATCCGCCGCCGGGCTCGTGAGCTCGGCCTGGAGGTTGTTCCACCGGCGCCCGATCCGAAGTCCAGAGAGGGCGGGGGAACCGGAAGGCCAAGTGCATCGCCGCGGGCGACCGACTGAGGTATGGATGCCTTGCAGTCAGGTCTTTCCAAACTGGTCGGACAAGCGATCATCGGCGCCGCGATGGTCGCCTTGCTTGCGCTGGGGGGAAGGCTGGTCTACATCAGCGCCGCCAAGGGGCCAGCGCTGCTCGCCAAGGCTCGCCACCAGCAGCGATCCATCATTCCACTGAAACACCGACGCGGGCTGATCGTCGACTGCCGCGGACGGATCATTGCCGGCACCATGCTGCAAAAGAGCGTGTTCGCCGATCCCAGCGTTCTGGCGGACAAGCAGGCCGCGGCGGAGAAAACCGCGGCCATTCTCGGCCTTGACGCTCGCGAGGTGCGAGAGGAGTTGCTCTCCGCGGGCGAACGCGAGTTTCTAGTCATCCGCCGGGGCGTCACCGAAGAAGAAGCCGAGCAAATTCAGGCGGCGGACGTTTATGGGCTGGGCATTTTCACCGAGCCCTACCGTGCTTACCCGATGGGGGAGTTGGCCGCGGCGTTGGTGGGTTTTGTTTCGCCGGACGGCCGCGGCGTCAGCGGCCTGGAAATTCAATGCGAACAATGGCTGGCGGGCGAGAACGGCCTCAAGACCATCATCCGTGACGCCCGGCGGAAGGCATTCTGGCTGGCCGAGAACGGCTATCGGCCCCCGCGGGACGGCTTTCACGTCGTGGTGACCATCGACGCCGAGCTTCAGGCGACTGCGGAGCGCGAACTGGCGTCGTGCGTGCAGCATTACAGGGCCGAAAGTGGTACCGCCATCGTGATGCACCCCAAGAGCGGCGCGATCCTCGCCCTGGCCAACGTGCCCGGCTTCGACCCCAACCGCTATCAGGACTATGGCCCCGGTCTGTATCGCAACCGGGCGATCACCGACCCGTTTGAGCCCGGGAGCACGTTCAAGCCGTTCATCTCCGCGGCGGCTCTGGCCGAGGGGGTCGCCAAGCTTGGGGAGCTTTTTGACTGCGAGAGCGGGTCCTGGCGAGACGGAGCGAGGCTGCTTCGCGACCACCATCCATACGGGGCCCTGACCTTCGAGCAGGTGATCATCAAATCCAGCAACATAGGCATGGCCAAGATCGGCAAACGGCTGGGCAACGAGCGGCTATACAAGAGCGTCAAAGCCTTCGGCTTCGGCGAGAAGACCGGCGTGGGTCTTGACGGCGAGGATCCGGGGCTGCTACGTCCCTTTCATCGTTGGAATTCCTTCACCACCACAAGCGTGCCGATGGGGCAGGAAATCGGCGTCACCGCGCTGCAATTGGCCCGGGGCTTTTGTGCATTCGCCAACGGCGGTCTGGTGGTGCAGCCTTATGTGATCCGGGCGGTGCTGGCCGCTGACGGCCGGGTGATGGGCGATTTCTCCGATCCGCCGCCACTGGGCCAGGCGATTCCCGCGGAGATCGCGGAGACGATGAAAGAGAAGTTGCTTTGCCCGGCGGTTGAGGAAGGAACCGGCACAAGGGCGAAACTGGCGAACTATCGCGTCTTCGGCAAGACGGGCACGGCTCAGATTGCGCGGCGCGGCGGCGGCGGATTCGAGCCCAAGGCGTACGTCGCCTCGTTCGTGTGCGGCGCCCCGGCAAGCGACCCACAGTTGGTCGTGTTGGTTTCCATCCGCCGCCCCGACGCCTCAATCGGCTACTACGGCGGCACTGTTGCCACGCCCGTCGCCAGGGAAATCCTCGCCCATGCCTTGGCTTATCTGAACATCCCGCCGGACAAGACGCCCACCGCCGGCGATGCCTCGGTCATCGGCGTCATCGGCGACTGACCGGCCCGCGGGCATTCCACACTTCGCGCGCCACGGCGTCAGCCTCGGGCGTATGCAATAAGTCACGGCGTCCGTATGGCGGGGTGCAGGACCGGCGGAGCGGCGGGCGAGCACCAGTAAAATCGATATGAATCCGAGTTCAGCGGCCGGCGGAAGCGAAGTTCAACGGCGCCGACTTGGCCGGCGTTCACGGAGGCGATGCGGCCGGTGAACTCGCCGGCGTCAAAAGTGTCTCCGACAGCCCGGGGCTTGGTGCGGCTGGTGCCCATCATGCCCACGAAAGTGCTGAAGAAGGGCGTCTCGTCGCTTTCGAGGCGGAGAGTGCGCGAGTCGACGATTTGGACGATCGGGGCGGCAATGTCGCACAAGACCGCGACTTTGAGGTCTGCTTGACCTCGCATACTCCAGAGGCGGTCCTGGGCGAAGAGGGCCTCGAAGTTTCGGGCGCTGTTCAAAAGGAAGATGTGGTCGCCGTTGCGGGTTTCGCGGCCGAAGCCGTCAGTCATGATGTTCAGGTGGCGCTGGGCCTCGGTCTCCATGAATTGCACTAATGCGGTCGCGCCTAAGACGGCAGCGACCTGCAGCACGAGAAACAGCATGAACGGCGGCTTGCGCAGCCTTGCAGCCGCGGCGTCCAGCTCGTCACCCGCGCCGCGGGCATGAACGGCGTCACGATGATGAGCGCAGTCGCTGGTTGGGGGGAGTGATTCCGGCGACAAGGATGGGAGGCGCTCCTCGATGGTCGGGTTTGCGCTCTTCGCCGGCGCGCGCCTACGGGTCAACCAGACCGCGCCGAGAAAAGCCAAGCCGATGCTGGGCAGCATCATCACGCGATCATCCGGCACGGTGCAGGCCAGCAGCGGCAGGAACGGCAGCGGCCATAGTGCCATAGCAATAACACCGTTCTGCCGCCGGTGATGCCGCCAGTACATTCCACCCAACAGAACGAGTAGGACGCCGCCAACGGCGCCGTAGATATCGAGCGCCCAATCCCAATCATGGTGCAACAGGAAGATGAAGGGGTTGACCGGAATGATCCAGGTGGAGAGCAGCAGCAGTGCTCGACCCGGCAGGGCGCGCAGGTATTCAGCCGGGGCGCGGAGGGGGTCGAGCATCGGCAGGGCGTTTGAACCGTATCCGTGTGTTGTGTAGTAGCCCAGCCACGCGGCGGCTACCACCGCCATCAAGGCTCCGGCGATGACCGCGCGGCGATTCGAGCCGGGGCGCCGCCTGAAGGTCAGCCACAGGCAGGCCACCGCCCCCAGGGCCGGCAGGGCCGCCTCTTTTGCGCACAGAGCCAGCCCGAACAAGGCCGCGCCCATCGCCAATCCGCCGGCGGCGCCGTCGCGGATGAAGCGCCCAAACCCCAAGACGGCTCCCGCCGTGAGGGCCAAGGCGATGACATCACAATGATTGGAGACGAAGACAACAGGGACCGCATGGGCGGCAGCCACGGCAAACAGGAGCGCGGCCCAGCGTGCGACGCGCTCATCGCCGCCGACCAGGCGAAATATCCTGAACACCAGGACGACGCCGACGGCGTAGAGGGCCAGGCCGACCAGGCGAAACGCCAGCGCTTGCCGCCCAAAGAGCAAGTACTGGCCATAGAGGAACCATTCGGACACCGGCCGCATGTGCAGGTAGTGGAGATCGTCGCTAATCCACCACGGGTACCAGCCGGCTTCACGGGCGGCCTGGTTGGCCTCGCCGCCGAATATGAAGCGGTAGACGTCCAGCGAGGCCCGCTCCCCACGGTGATATTCATCCAACAGGCGCAGGCAGCGATGGTCGTCCAGCACGAACCCGCCAAAAAGCGAGGGTAAGTACAGCACGAGAACCACTGCGGCCAGCAGAAGGCCGGGGCTGTCGCCCCTCTCGTACCAGAGTGCCAGTCGGTTGCGAACCTTGGTCACGTCGTCGGGCGCCCGCATGGGCGAACATCATCGCTCCGGGCTTCAGCGGACTCAATACTCAAACTGAACGGCTCTGCGGCGGGGCGTTACAGCACTTCGCGATTGGGCGCGGCATGAGGCGTCCCCTTGTCGGCGAGAAATCTGGCAAAGGGGCGCGCATAGTGTTCCCGTCGGCCACCCTTGACATCGCTTCGCGACGTAAAGGGCAGGCGGGGGGCCGACGCTACGAGCAATCGTGAAATGCTCTGAAGGTCGCGCATCGAGCCGTCAAGGTCGGAGCCCGGAACTCTTTCCTGCTTTCGCCTACACATCCAGGTCTTTCACATGGATGGCGTTCGCCTCGATGAATCCGCGACGTACGTCCACGTCGGTTCCCATGAGGATTGAGAAGATGCGGTCGGCCGCCCGCCAGTCGATCTCCAACTGCTCCTGGTCCTCGTGCTCCTCTGAGATAGCCACTTGCAGCAACTGTCGGCGCTGCGGATTGAGGGTCGTCTCCCACAATTCCTCGGGATTCATCTCTCCCAGGCCCTTGAAGCGCTTGACGCTCGCGCCGCGCTGGCCGATCTCGCGAACGCCGGAGGCTACTCGGGCGAGGTTCTCCAGCTCCATCGGCTCCCCGTCGGCGGGAAGCAGCACGTACTTCGCCGGGGACAACTCACCCGTGACCAGCTCCTCTCGTGTCGCAAAGTAGTCCGAGACGGCGAGCCGCCGGTTATCCAGCCAATCCAACGACTTCTCCAATAGTCGGGCCTCGGGCAACTCGTAGCGCAGCAAGTGGACCGGTCCCTCCGTCTCTGCCTGGATGGTAGGCAGGCTCAAGCCTCCGTCGATCACTTCCACCTGTCCGTGCTTCTCGCCCATCTGCCGTCGAAACTGGTTGAAGCCCGCCTCATCAAAGAAGAAGTAGTCTTCCTCGCCGACGACGGCGCGGAAGCGCGGCAGCACCCTTCGTCCGTCGGGACGATGCCGCTCGATAAACTCCTGCAGATCCAGGCCCCGGCGGCGGAGCACGCGCTGAACGTAGTTCACGTCGTCCAGCACTCTGACCAATTCCTTCAGCTCCGCCCCCGCCAGGCGGCGCTCGCCCGTCACTCGCCAGCCGTCCGGCCCGAACTCGCGCACGGCAAGCTGCACTCCGGCGAGACCCCAGTCGGTGAGCTTGGCGTCCAGGACGGCGTCGTTCAACACGAATTCCGCCTGTTTACCTCGTTTGAGAAGGTAAAGCGGCGGCTGGGCGATGTAGACCCGGCCGCCGTCGATGAGCGACCGCATGTGGCGGAAGAAGAAGGTCAAGAGCAGCGTGCGGATGTGGCTGCCATCCACATCGGCGTCGGTCATGATGATGATCTTGCCGTATCGGCACTTATCGGGATTGAAGTCTTCTGAACCGGGGACGCCGCACCCCAAAGCCGCAATGATGGTTTTGATCTCCTCGTGGGAGAGGATCTTGTCCATCCGGGCCTTCTCCACGTTGAGAATTTTGCCTTTCAGCGGCAGAATCGCCTGGACGAGCGAGTCCCGCCCTTGTTTTGCCGAGCCCCCGGCGGAATCCCCCTCCACCAGAAACAGTTCTGATTCATCGGGGTCGCGGCTGCGGCAATCCCACAGCTTGCCCGGCAGATTTCCGCTCGAGAGAGCGCTTTTCCGCGTGGCTTCGCGAGCCTTTCGCGCCGCCTCCCGGGCGGCCGCAGCCTGAAGGCCCTTGCCGACCACGCGCTTGGCGTCCGGGGGGTTCTCCTCCAACCAGTTGCCCAGTTGTTCGCCGACAATCTGCCCGACGAAGGACTCCACCTCCAGGTTCATCAGGCGGTCCTTGGTCTGGCCCTGGAACTCGGGCTCCGGCACTTTCACCGAGACGACGGCGGTCAAGCCCTCGCGCCAGTCCTCGCCCTTGATCTGGAGGTCGCCTTTGACCAACCCTTCCTTTTTGGCATAGGTGTTGAGGGTCCGCGTCAGGGCGGTGAGAAAACCGGAGAGGTGGGTGCCGCCGTCGCGGTTCTTGATGTTGTTGGCGAAGGCCAGGATGTTCTCGCTATAACCGTCGTTGAACTGAAAGGCGATGCGACAGGACAGGCCGCGCTCTTGATCGGCGCCGCTGAGGACCTGCACCTTGTGCAGGCCCTCCTTTCCCTCGTTCATGTAAACGACAAAGGCCTTCAGGCCGACCTGAAAGGACAGTTCCTCCGTTCGGTCAATACTTTCGTCGACAAACTGAATGCGGAAGCC
>CAYYBO010000013.1:0-21380 GCA_964470125.1 uncultured Planctomycetaceae bacterium
GGCATGCCCCAGGATGGCCCTATCCTGCGACCCTTCCGGAGCGAATAATCGCCGGAACAGGGGCAATACTCCCCTGTTGGACATGCGCGGAGGCGGCGGGCGTTCGCAACGAGAACCGCGAAGCCTGATCCGTCTGCGGCCTGAACGGTGATAGAATCGCGGCTGCGACGTGTCGCGGCACCGCGTGCTCTGAGGGCGGCTGGACACGACAGGCTGAGGCCAAGTGAGGATAGCGATGTTCGGGCAAGAGAAGGCAGTCCGAATCCGAGCGGCCGAGGAAGCTCTGACCCAGGCACGTCTGGAAGAGGCGCTGGCGATCATAAGCAGTCCGGACGTCGCCGAGACCCGCCGCGGTCGAAGCTTGCTGGAGCGGCTTGGGGCGGCCTACTTGCAGCGCGGACAAGACCGGCTGCTCGGACGCCGATTCGCTGAAGCACTGGCCGATTTTGACCAAGCCGCCCGCTGTGCATGCAAGCCCCAAGTAGTCTCCGAATGGCGGCTGAGAGCCCAGGAGGCGTGGCGCGGTGAACAGAAGGGCGCTAGCGACAAGACGGCGGCACTCTCGGCAGCCGAGGCCCACATGCGTCGCGGGCAGCCTGATGAAGCGTCGCGGGCGCTGGCCGGCCTCCCGGGCGAGGATGCGGAAGTGAGAGCACTTCAGACTCGCATCTCCCAGGCGCGGAAGATGGCCTCAGAGGCGATGGGCGCCGCACAAGCGGCATTCGCGGCCGGTGATTTCTGTGAGGCGATCGCGCGACTGCGTGCCGCCCGCCGGCAGGACGTTGAGGCCGACGGGGCGGCGACGCTCGAAACGCAGATCGTAGAAGCAGTCACTCGAGAGGCAAACCAGGCTTTTGTCGATGGCCGGTTGGACAGGGCCGCGCAGCAACTGGAGCGACTCGGTGAGATCGGCCGAGGCCTCCTGCAACGCGTCGATTTGGAGGAAGCCCTTCACCTTGCGAGGGAGGCGGCGGCAGCGATTGACACAAATCGGTATGCTCGCGCCGGCGTGCTGCTGGCAAGGCTGACTCAGTTTCAGCCGAAGGCGAATTGGACGAAGGAGACGCACACGCACTTGGCGGCCCTGGACGACCACCGGCGGGCAGTCCTCGCCGGACCGCTCGGGCTGCTTCTCGGCTCCCATGTCGGCAGCCAGGTAAGCATGTCCGCGGCTGCCGCCACCGAGACGGTGCGCCGGCCGGCCGTTCTCGCGGGCCCCGCAGCAACGCCGACACGAATGAGAATCTCGCCTGGCGAGCGGGACAACGCCGGGAGGATGACGAATCGCATGCTCCTCAGGATTGACGGCGTCGGGAGCTTTCTGCTGTTGCGTGGCGAGCGGGTGAGCATAGGACGCGCCGGCCCCGGCGCGACGGCCGACCTGCGCCTGGTCAGCGACTTGTCGGAGCGTCAGGCCGAGATCATCCGCGCGGGCGACGACTGCTTCATTGCCTCCAGCGGAGGCGTGGAACTGGCCGGGCACCCCGTCGATTACGCCCTGCTCCAGGACGGTGACAGAATCCGCCTGGGCCGCAGAGTCCGTCTCACGTTCCTCCGTCCGAGCAAGAAGAGCTCGACGGCCGTGCTCGATCTCGGCGACGGTGTCCGCACCACGACGGACTGTCGCCGTGTAATCCTGTGGAGCGGACCGTTGATCATGGGAAGCACGCGCGAGTGTCATGTGAGGTTGAGCCCCTCGGTCGGCGGAGCCATCCTGACGGAGCGAGAGGGACGGTTGTACTTTCGACCGATGACAGGTTCCGGAGAGATGTTGGCCGTCAAGCCCGGCACGCCCGCGGAGTGGGGCGAACTGCGATTCAAGCTCCAGCCTTGGGATGAAGAGTAGGGCAAGGAGTACGGTATTTCGATCGTCTTGCCGCCGATCGAGCGGCGCAGCAGGCAGAGAGGATTCGATCCATGGGCTTCTGCTTCCGTCAAGGTGATCGGCCGTTGGCCGGTTACACCATCGACCGGGCTGTCGGACGCGGCGGCTTCGGCGAGGTGTACTACGCCACCAGCGACGGCGGCAAGGAAGTCGCCCTCAAGTATCTCCGCGACAACCCCCAGGTCGAGCTTCGCGGCGTCGCCCACTGCCTGAACCTCAAGAGCCCCCACCTCGTCGCCGTCCACGACGTCAAGCAAAACCCCGACGGCGACTACTTCGTCGTCATGGAGTACATCGCCGGCCCGTCCCTCCGCGATCTGATGAACGCCGAGCCCGACGGCCTCGGACCGCAGAAGGCCGCCTACTTCCTCCGCGAGCTCGGCAAGGGCCTGGCCTACCTGCATGACCGCGGCATCGTCCATCGCGACCTGAAGCCCGGCAACATCTTCTACGAGGACGGCTACGTCAAGATCGGCGACTACGGCCTGTCCAAGTTCATGGCCGCCAGCCAGCACTCCGGCCAGACCGTCTCCGTCGGCACCGTACACTACATGGCCCCGGAGGTCGGCAGCGGCAATTACGACCGCACCATCGACATCTACGCCCTCGGCGTCATCCTCTACGAAATGCTCCTCGGCCACGTGCCGTTTACCGGAGCGACGATGGGCGAAGTGCTGATGAAGCACCTGACCGCCCAGCCGGAGGTCGATGATCTTCCCGAGCCATTCCCCAAGGTCATTCGCAAGGCCCTCCAGAAGGACCCCAAGGATCGCTACCAAACGGTGCAGGAGATGGTCGCCGAAGTCTTCGCCGTCGAGGACCTGGACCGCTCCGTCGCCGCCTTCGAGCCGGCCAGCATCTCCCAGGCGGCGGCACAAGCGGCCAAGCAGGCCGCCGTGGCCCTGGCGGGCGTAGGAGCCGCCCAGCACACCCCCGGCCCTCTCGGCACCGGAAGCAGTAACATCGGGCTCGGCCCTCCACCGCCGCCGGTCATTGATCCCGGCGTCACCGTGACTGGTGCCGGCGGTCGCTTTGGCCGACGACGGTCCTTTACGGCAAACCCGCAAGCGGAGAAGACAGGCGACAAACTGCCCCGCGGCTTCGTCAAGGACGGCTGGTTTCCTCAGAAGACGCGGTTGACGACGGGCCTTCTCGGTCTTCTCCTAGGCCCCGTTGGCGCCCATCGGTTCTACACGGGCTTCACGGGTATCGGAATTGCTCAAATCGTGGTGACCTGCACAACGGGCTTCGGAGCGTTCTGGGGCTTCATCGAAGGAATCCGCATCCTCGCCGGGTTCGACTACCGGGATTCGCTGGGGCGACCGCTCCTTGAGCGGAAGAGCAAAGGCGCTGCCGACCCAGCCGGTGCGATGATAGGCCGACTTGGGGAGTTCGCCGAACAGATACGGGACCGTCTTGGGCAAAGCGGCGCAGCCAGCAGCGAGTCCAGCCGCAGAGGCGTCATTGCAAGGACCACCTGGGTGGTGTCGGCCGTGGTCTCATTCCTCGGCGCAAGCTGTCTGGCGGCGGCAGGCATGTTTGCCCCTCCCGCTTGGGAGCAGGCGGGAGTCGGCCTGGGGCCTGCGCACTACGTCAACCTCGCCCATCTCGGATACGTGTTTGCACCGCCAGTCCTTGCCTTCGGTGTGTTCTCGGTATGGAAGGCCTCCCATCGCGGGGGACTGACGACTTGGCGACGGACGATTCGGCCGGGCCTTCTGTGCACGCTATCGGCAATAGGGGGCGCGGCTCTGGTCTTTGAGGTGTGCTTCCTCGCCGGTAGAGCACAGCTTGGCGGTATCGTTGTAACGCTCTTTGCGACGATCGCCTTTCTCGTGGTGTGGCTGCTGCGCGGACCCGAACCACCAAGACAGGTTCACGACGCCTACTGGAACCGCGCCCTGGCTCGCGTGTTCATGGCTTCTTCGACGCTGACGCTCGGCGGCATGGCGGCGATGCTCGCTTTGTTTTTCCAACAGGAGACGACATTCACCCGTCCAGGGCCTGCCACCAAAGCGATCAGCGTGAGCATCAGCTCGTACGAACGGGTTCCGGAAACAACGAGATGGGAGGAAGTGCGGCATCAGACAGAATACGATGTACCCGCTGTGCAGTATAACCACGCTCCCGTGGCTGCGATCTTACTCGGCGTCCTCGGCGTCGGGTCGTTGGACGAAGCGCGATACCGCCGCAGGTGCGCTGGCCCGAAACAAACATCAAACTCTGTAGATGAAAGACAGTAGCGATGGCGTTCTGTTTTCGACAAGGTGATCGACCGCTGCCCGGTTACACCATCGACCGGGCTGTCGGACGCGGCGGCTTCGGCGAGGTGTACTACGCCACCAGCGACGGCGGCAAGGAAGTCGCCCTCAAGTATCTCCGCGACAACCCCCAGGTCGAGCTTCGCGGCGTCGCCCACTGCCTGAACCTCAAGAGCCCCCACCTCGTCGCCGTCCACGACGTCAAGCAAAACCCCGACGGCGACTACTTCGTCGTCATGGAGTACATCGCCGGCCCGTCCCTCCGCGATCTGATGAACGCCGAGCCCGACGGCCTCGGACCGCAGAAGGCCGCCTACTTCCTCCGCGAGCTCGGCAAGGGCCTGGCCTACCTGCATGACCGCGGCATCGTCCATCGCGACCTGAAGCCCGGCAACATCTTCTACGAGGACGGCTACGTCAAGATCGGCGACTACGGCCTGTCCAAGTTCATGGCCGCCAGCCAGCACTCCGGCCAGACCGTCTCCGTCGGCACCGTACACTACATGGCCCCGGAGGTCGGCAGCGGCAATTACGACCGCACCATCGACATCTACGCCCTCGGCGTCATCCTCTACGAAATGCTCCTCGGCCACGTGCCGTTTACCGGAGCGACGATGGGCGAAGTGCTGATGAAGCACCTGACCGCCCAGCCGGAGGTCGATGATCTTCCCGAGCCATTCCCCAAGGTCATTCGCAAGGCCCTCCAGAAGGACCCCAAGGATCGCTACCAAACGGTGCAGGAGATGGTCGCCGAAGTCTTCGCCGTCGAGGACCTGGACCGCTCCGTCGCCGCCTTCGAGCCGGCCAGCATCTCCCAGGCGGCGGCACAAGCGGCCAAGCAGGCCGCCGTGGCCCTGGCGGGCGTAGGAGCCGCCCAGCACACCCCCGGCCCTCTCGGCACCGGAAGCAGTAACATCGGGCTCGGCCCCCCACCGCCGCCGGTAATCGCGCGTGACGTGACCGTCACCCGCACCTGCGGGCGATTCAACCGCCTCCACGACCGGATCAGCGCCAAGGTCGACGCCGTCACCAACCGCATCGACGGCATCCCGGTCGCCCGACAACTTTCTCACGCTGCCGGTAAGCGAGGCCGCTGGTTCGAGCACGCCGCGACGGCATTGCTCGTCCTCGTCGGACTCTCCTGGGGCTTCTCGCTAGTCGGCGGCGGACCCCCGGGCTACGGCAAGGGCATCTTCTTCTTCAGCCTCGCCATGGTCGCCGGCGTCTCGTTTGGAAGCTGGGTGAGCCTCGGTCTCTGGAACCTTACCGGCAAATGGGGCCCCCGTTTCATCACCGCCATCGCAACCGCCGTCGCCCTGCTACCGGCCCTCGGGCTGACCGATCACAGGATGAGTATGTTCCGCGGCGACGAGGCCGAGTGCTGGATGAGAGCCTTGCTCCTGTCCACCATACTCTGCGATTGGCCGGGCCGGTTCGTAGCGGGGCGCCGCGGTAAGGTCTCCCTCGGCTCCGCGTTCTCCGTCGGCCTCTTCGGCTTCATCGCCGGCGCCATCTGCGGTGTCTCGAATCCGCTCGCCGTTGCCGTCATCTGTGCCTCCAGTTCCCTCGCCTTGCAGGCCATCGGCTCCATCTGGCCCATGCCCGCCGAATCCGGCCGACCCGACGCGAACGCCACCGAGCAGCCTGCGGAGCCCGCCACGGAAGCAGGAGTCGTCGCTCCGCCGGTCATTCCCGGCGTCGCCGTCAACGCCCCTGAGGATTCGCGCCAACAGCAACCAGGCCAAGCCCCCGCAGCCCCTCCCATGGCCGCCGACGCCGGCGGCGCCCCAGCCTCCGGCTTCGCGGGCGATCCCTTCCGCGAACGTCGCCACCCAGCTATCCGGGCTCTCTGGCTGCTGGTCGCCGCCGCCCTGCTGTGCGCGTCGATCATGCTGTATGCCGCCACCGGCCTCTTTAATGATCTGAGCAGTGACGACTTTGCCGCTTACGTGATCGGCGGCACGGTAACGGCCTGTTACTTCCTCTTCGCGATGACCTGCGCCCTCCGCCGCTACAAGGCCGGCCTGTGGCGAACGATTTTCCGGCCGTTCTTGTTCTTCACGGGCCTGGCAACCTGCGCCGGCAGCGGAATCGCGATGGGTCTGTTGGTCCATGGGCAAGAGGAAGAACTCGTTGCCCTGGGCTTCATCCTCGCCGGAGCGATCGTGAGCATCTTCGTCTGGCTGGTGCCCGTGCCGGCCTACGCCCCTTCGGCGAGGCAGATAGCCGCCGAGCAATCGCTGGCCAAGCCCGGTAGACGTCAGATCATCGCCGGCATCGTGATTCTCATCGCCATGGTCTCCATGGTCCCCATGTTGGCGAACGCAGTCTCCCACCGGCAGCAGGGCGCCATCATTCCAGCCGTCACCGTCCCCATGCTCTCGGCGGGCCTGGCGTTGATCATCACCGGCGCGGTGCGATCAAGACATGCGAAGGACCGCGTGGTCCCCTTGACCTTGCCGCTCCGCCGCGTGTTCGACGTCGAACCCACCGCCAACCTCGCCTCGATCATCGAACGCCACTGGACGCTCCTCGGATACCGCTTGAGCCGTCAGTCCGAGCTCCTCTGGTCCTTCACCCGCGGCGAATGGTTCTCGCATTTCGTCGACAAGGACGTTCATCACTGGCGAACCCAGGTGAACATCGCCGCCTACGAACACAAACACGGCGGATACCGCCTCACCTGCTACCTCGACCTGGACGCCCCCTTCAAGCGGCCGACCGATCCGATGGCCCGCACCCTCGACGCTGAACTCCGCGAATTCCAGGAAGTCCTGGGCGGACGCGAAACCCGGCCGCCCATTCCGGGGGATCAGACATCATGATCTCCGCGTGGATTCTCATCAGTCTGATCGTCGCGGCAGTGGTGGTTGCGCTGTGCGTGGTCTTCATGGCACTGAGTTCATCCGGACGCGACCGCGGACGGCATAAAGGGGCGGTGGCCGTAGCAGTCGTCTGTCTGCTGGGCATGGTGGCAGCGCCCGTTCTTCTGTTCACGCAACCTCGATCCAACATGGTTCGCAAAGGACAGTTGCCTCAACAGCCTCTGCCGTCGCCGTCGGAACTCGTGCCCGAACTGCCTCGGACCCCGCGACCCGCGCCGGCTCACACCGACCGCTACGAACCTTCAGGGCCTATACCGTCGCCGCTGGAGCTCTTTCCCGAGCCGTCGCGGCGCCAGCGACCGCCGCTCGCTCGCGCCGACCGATGCGACATCAAGGAGGATCAGGAGAACGACGGGGCGTCGGCGACTGTTGAAAGAGGAGAAGACGGCGAGGGAGGTCATGCCATCGTTTCGGCGTCAGGCGCCGCCGGCACTTCTGCGGTCGCCACCTCCCACGAACCGTTGGCCGGTGAGCAGATCGTGGAAACACAGCGAACCACCTTCTGGCAACAGCGGACAAGCAATAACGCGCTCTACCTCTTTCGGATCGGAGGCCTGTGCCTTCTTCTACTGCTCGCCTACCTCTTCCTCGATGCCGGGCGTCAACGTCGATTCCCTTGGCTGCGACGGATCTCGATCCTCGCCACTTTCGTCCTGGTTTGCGTGGTCCTGTGGCGGGTGGGTACCATGTAGCCTCCGCAGGGAGCCGACCACTCCGGTACCGTCCGGCGGCGTCCCCGCGACCCTGTGACCGCCGCCACAAAGGATCGAGATGCAGACGCCCGACGCAGACAGCTTCCTCATCGCCGCGATTCGCAAGGGCGATCAGCGCGCCTGGCGCCAACTCATCGAACGCTACCAGGGCCGCCTCCTCGCCTTCGCCAAAAGCCGCCTTGGCAGCATCAGCGAAGCCGAGGACGTTTTACAGGACGCCCTGCTCGGCTTCGTGACCAGCCTGCGGCACTACGATGAAGCCCGCTCGCTGGAAACGTATCTCTTCGCCATCCTTCGCTACAAGATCGGCGAGCACCTCTCGAAGAAGAATCGTCGGCCAGAGTTCACCGCCGGCTTTGATATCGAGGATGAATCCCCCGCTCTGCCCGGCCCGACCGTCACCGAGACCCCCAGCCAGACGGCGGCCCAGCACGAATGGCAGCGTCACCAGGAAGACACCCTGGCCCGCATCCTCCGTCAATTGATCGAGGAGTTCCGCGACCGGGGCAAACTGGAAGACCTGCGGGTCATCGAGCTGCTCTTCTACGTCGGCCTGCGAAACAGGGACGCGGGGCAGATGCTCAGCCGCGACGAGAAAGCGGTGGCGGGGGTGAAGTTCCGATCGCTCGCGCGGCTGCGGGAGTTCATCGAGGAACTTGATGAGAACGACCGAAGGATGATCGAGGAGGGCGCGTTGTCCGCCGAGACCACGGTCGCCCGTATCTGGCGGCAGCGGCGGTTAAGCTGCCTGAAACGGGGGACGATCGGGTCATATCTGCTCGGCGTGCTGGAAGAACCGTGGCAGACTTATACGACTTTCCACTTGGAGACGGTCAAATGCCTGATGTGCCGGGCCAATCTTGACGATCTTCGCGAAGGAAGCGAAGAGCAGCTCCCCGGCGTAGCGCTCTCGGAACGGATGTTTCAATCCAGCGTGGGCTTCTTGTCATACCGGCCCTGACGAAGACGGCGGGTTCAATCTGGCCTGCTCCCTATAATCCGATCCAGATATGGTGAGAGCACGTTGCCCCCCCACGGCGGCGGCAGCCGCCCGAGCGCAGTGGCACACCCGAAGAGTTGAGCACGGCTGCTGTTGTCCTCGTCAGGCTCCGTCGGCGTTACTGCTGGATTTGAGCAACCGAGCAGGAGCCGCCCAAGCTCAGCGAGCCCAAAACCTCACCGGCCATCAACGCGGTCGAGTCAAGCTCCGGCAGCGTGGGAGAACTCGGCGAGCGCTCATCTCCACGACGCGAGCACAACGGTCGAATCGTCTGAGCAGGCACCGCCGGCTACGAAGTCGACGAGATCGGCAGCGAATTCGGTCAGGACCTGACCCGGCGCCGCGCCGATGCCGTCACACAGGCTTTCTTGGAGGCCCGCCAGGCCGAAGATCTCCCCTTTGTTGTTCTTGGCTGTGTCATACCCATTGGTCGCCAGGAAAACGCCGTCTCCCTCGGAGAGGCCGAACGCCACGGACTCGTGGGCGACCGCGCGAGTCTGGCCGACCGCCGGCGCGCCGCGGGCGTCGGTGACGTTGCACGTCCCGTCAGCACGGATGCGGCCAAATCGGACACCTTCGCCTGCCAGGCAATACTGCACCTTGCCGCCGCTGGGATCGATCCAGGCGGCCGCCATGTCGATGGTTTGCCGGCCCCCAGCGCCCTCGAAGACCAGCCAATTCAGGGCGCGGGCGAACAGATGCGGCGCCTCCGAGTAGAGAGCGGCGGCCCGAAACATGGTCCGCACCTCGGCGAAATACCGCGGAACGGCGTCCTCCTGCACGTTCAGCTTGGCGACGATGATCGAGGCGGTCTTGTCTCGAAGCTGCACGATATCGTAGAAGTCACAGCAGCGGCGCAGCCCCATGTAGCGATAAGCCGCAATGTGCAGATCATCCCATACCGGCAGGGCCTGGGGCGTCAGCGCGTCCTGTGTTGCCCGGGCGATGGTCTGCTGTGTGGAGGTAACCGCCCGCTGTTTGGAGATCGACATTCGCAGGACGTTCTCGACCGGCATTCCCACGCAGCAACTCAAGGCGCTGATCGCACTCAGCGTGGCTTCCGTGAACGGCGGGTCCGCGGCGTCGTTCTCAACATAGAGCATGCCCATATTGCCCCGCTGCCCCATAAGCGGCACGGCCATTGCTGAGCGAACGCCCTCGACCGGGGCCTGCGGGCAGCACAGATACTGCGTGTTCACGACCACCCTGGCTTGCATCTTGGTTGAGAACGCGGGGCGCTCGCACACGTTGCCCTTGGTGTCGAGCCCCAGCGTCCAGTCAAAATCGCCGCCGGTCTCGTCGCGGCGAATCCCCATCCATGCCCGCCGGCCGTCGCAGGTCCGCAGGATCGCTCGCAGGATTGGCGTAAGCAGATCCTGCACCGTGGCGGCCTGTTCGAGTCGCAGGGCCAGCAGGGTGATCTGCTCCAGGTCCTCCTTGCGAATCGCCATTCCGTCTTCGGATTTCCGCACGATCGTGCCCAGGGGCAGCGTCTGCCCGTGGCGACGGGTCAACTCCAACATTCGCTCGCGCTGCAGTTCCTCCCGGCTCTTCTCCGACTCCATGAACAAGCGAATGGCGAAGGCGCCCAACTCTATTTCGTCCGCGTGCCGGAGCTTCGCCCGGGTTTTCTGCACGGTGCGGTTCAGGCTGGTGGGTACGCCGAAGTCCACGACTTCCAGCCACCAGATGCCGTCGCTGTCCTGGGCGATACTGGCCTGATGGGGGCTGAGCTTGGGGTCCGGCAAACAGATGCCACACTCCGGGCTGGAGCCGATGGAGATGACTCCCGTCCCCGCCCGCATGGTCGTCCGAAGACGTCGGTTTTCCAGGATCATCAACTGCATGGCCGCCCGCCTCCCGACAAGATGGGACCCGGCTTCCTGCCCAAGCCCCTGCGACGTGGCAGCCGCAATGCTAGCACCGCTCTCCCCAAACCGCAACCTTTCAAATCCCGCAGGCCACGGCCTCTCCGCTCCACGTAATGCGCCGCTCCGAGGCGCTGATCGGAATCGCGTCTTACCTCACCTCGGCATGATCGGCGGGCGCATGATGTCCGCAGCCCTCGGCGGGTTTGGCTGCCGGCTGGCCGTGCTCCTGGCCGTGCCCCGTGGCATCCTCGCAGAGTCTTGCTGCGAAGTGGATGAATTCCACATAGGCCGCCACGTATGCTCGCCCGGCCTCAACGCTGTCGTTCATGTGCTTCTTGGCCTCGGCCACTCGGGCAAAACGCCGCCGAATCCCGGCTGCAGCCTTGTCGGTGATCACCTTCACAAGCTCGTCGGCTGAGCCGGTTTCGAGGGCCCTGTCGCCCGAAGTGACGGCGGGGCCGGGATCAGTCCCGGCGGGCTTCAGGCCCGTGTACGGCTCCCCTTCGCCGGCGCGGTGAACGCGAACAAGGGTCTCGATGAAGTAAAGGTCTGCCAGCTCTCGGGCCTCCGGTCCTTTGTCGCGCACGGCCATCGTCTTCTTGAATGCGGCCAGTACTTCCGCTTCATGCACCTTCTTGACCCACTTCAATACCGGCGCGGCATCGCCCTCGTCCAAGGCGGCCTTGGCGGCGACCACGACGGGACCGTCCATCGTGTCGCAATGCCCGCGGACCGCCGAAGGCGTCAGCAAGCCAAGCCCCACGGTACTTGCCATCAACAGCAACGCGCCTACCAAAACAGACTTTCGCAACATGATTGGTACTCCTGACAATAAGAACCGTGTGATCTCAAACGCCGCGGCGACCCTGCCAAACCAACGCGCCCGGCGTGAACACCGTAGAAAGTGCTTGAAAAGGCCGCCAGAGATACGAGCTGCGGGGACCAGCGACCGGTTTCAGGCAATATCGCCGGAAGAAGCCCGTCGCTTGCACTCCGGGCTCGGGGGCCAACGCTTCCCACAAATGGTCTCAAACCAAAGAAGCAGCTTTTGCAAAACCCGCCAGCTTCGCGGCCAAGGCGATGTACTCCTCGTGCGTCTCGGGAGAAAGCGGCCCGTGGGCGGCGCACTGGAACTTCCGCAGTAGTTCCTGCTTGTCCTCCGCCGTCGTCGCATGATCGCCAAGGGGGAAGCACACGTTGTTCTCCTTGAAAATGTGCTGGCGGAGCAGGGCGACGTAAGCGGTCGCCTCACGGCGGACGATCGCCCGGGCGGCGACGTCGCCCCGGGCGGTCCGCTCCAGGGCGTTTCGTGCCGCGGTGACGTGAGCACGTCCCTCCTCGTGCTCGTGGAGCATACAGCCGATGGGGCCGCCTTCCTGGGGCACGCCCCGGGCCACCATCAGGGGAAAGAGATGGCCCTCCTCTTTGGCATGGTGGCACTTGTCGGCGAAGTTGACGAAGAAGTCGAAGGCTTTTTCGAAGAAGGCCTGCGGGAATTCGCCGTCCTCGCGGGCCAGCACGGCGTCCACGGCATCCAGCACGGAGGTAATGACCTCGTGCTCATCCACCAACATCTGCATGGGCTTCGAGTATTGCATGTTATTTCTCCTTGGCTATCCACATATATTCTATGGCCGCGCCCGCCATCCTTTCCGCTTTACTGTGGGCGGGCTCAGCCTACAACGTGAGCAGTCGGGGCGAACCGCCGAACGGCCAAGCCGCGGCGTTCGCACGAGCTTGGCGCGGGCGCCGGCATTCACGCCGCGGCTGCTGAGAGCGCCCCGTGAACGGGGCGACTCGGCCAAACCGGGGCGGCCTTCTCACACCGCCATGGCCTTGTTCAAATCCGCCACGGGGTTCGAGCCGATCAACTGAAGATCGAACTTGTCCTTCAGCACCTCCAGCACGTTGGGCGTCAAGAACGCCGGCGCCGCCGGGCCGATGCGGATGCCTTTGACCCCCAGGGCCAACAGCGTCAGCAGGACTGCCACCGCTTTCTGCTCGAACCACGAGAGCACGATGGTCAGCGGCAGGTCGTTGACTGTGCAGTCGAACGCCCCGGCCAGGGCGGAGGCCACTTGGACGGCACCATAGGCGTCGTTGCACTGGCCCATGTCCAACAGCCGCGGGATCGGACCGGCGCCGTCAAGCTGGATCGTGCCGTAGTCGTGTTCGCGAATGCGATACTTGCCGCAGCCGAGCGTGAGGATGACCGTGTCCTTCGGCGTGTTCTTGGCGAAATCGGAGAAGTAGTTCCGGCCGGGTTCCGCCCCGTCGCAGCCGCCGATGACGAAGAACCGCCGCAGCTTGCCGGCCTTCACCGCCGCTACGATCTTGTCGGCCAGGCCGAGGATGACCGAGTGATGGAAGCCGACGGTTGACTGGCCGGCGGGGGCATCCGTCAGCGGAGTGGACTCCTTGGCCTTGCGGATGACCGCCGAGAAATCGTTGCTCGTCAGCCGCGTCCCTCCAGGGACCGCCGTGACGCGCGTGGTGAAGAGGCGGTCCTTGTAGTCGTCCGGGGGAATCAACACGCAGTTGGTCGTCGCCAGGACCGCGCCGGTGAACCGCTTGAACTCTTTTCGCTGTTTCTGCCACGCCCCGCCGAAGTGGCCCACCAGGTGCTTGTGCTTGCGCAGTTCGGGGTACATGTGGGCCGGCAGCATCTCGCCGTGGGTGTACACGTTGACGCCCGAGCCGGCGCTCTGTTGGAGCAGGTCGGCCAGGTCCACCATGTCGTGTCCCGTCACCAGGATGCCGGGGCCCGCCTTGGTGCCTTCAAAGACGGTCGTCGGCGAAGGTGTCCCGAAGCGCTTGACGTGCCCTTCGTCGAGCATCTGCATGACGCGGAGGTTCTTGCGGCCGCATTCCAGGACCAACTCGAACAAACTGGCCATGTCGAAGTTGACGTTAGTCACCGTGGCAAAAAGAGCCTCTTCGGTGAAGGCATCGACTTCCTCATCAACCATCCCCAAGCGGCGGGCATGGTGGGCGTACGCCGCCATACCCTTGAGGCCGTACAGCAAAGTCTCTTGGAGGGCCTGGACGTCGGGGTCCTTGCCACAGACGCCCATGTCCACGCATCCCGTCGCGCCGCGTGCCTGTTCACACTGATTACAGAACATGTTCAAGCCTTTCAATTATTGTCCATTGTCTCCTGGTCCTTGCCCTGGCCGTCTGCTCTTCGCCGAGCGACCCCAGCAAGTCTAGTCGTTTCCCCGGCAGTATCGGCTGCGTGTTCGCCCGCTTCCTTGACGACGGTCAATTCCGCGTTTTTTTTCTTCACGCCTGATGCCGACGTGCGAGAGCCGGCGCACACGGCCGGGGCGATCCACTTGATGGCGGCGTAACTTACTGAAAAAAAGAGAGTTACCTGGAGTCGCCCATGGCGGCGGACGCCCCCGGGAGGCGTCGGCGGCCCCGCGGCCCGAAGAGCGATTGCGACCGAGGCCGCGTCCTCAACGATGCGTTCGGCTCGGTAGTGGGTTTCCATTTCGCCGTTCGTTAAAAAAGAGAGAGCCGTTGCGCAGGAGGAACAATGCCGTCCATCAGATTTGGAGCGCGGACCATCCCGGTCATCCTGGCCTTCTTCTTGTTCGTCGGCGCGACAAGAGCCCAGGAGGCCGGCTCAATAGAGTTCGAGTTGGCCTTCGACGAGGATGTGCGGTCCGAGCCGTTCACCGGCCGTGTGATCATCTACCTCTGCAACGACCGTCAGCCTGGCGAGCCGCGGCAGAGGTGGGTCTTCTGTTCCGACCCTGCATTCTCCGTGGACGTTCAGGACTGGCGACCGGAGACTCCGCTCCGCGTTCGCAAACCGCGAGGCGCCCCTTACGATCTGAAGGACCTGCCGCCGGCGAAGTACAAGGTCCAGGCGGTCATGCAGGTAAATACCAACATGCCGCACGGCGGGACCGCCCCCGGCAACATCTACAGCAAGTACCGCCGGAAGCGCCTCGATCCAGAGGCGGGCGGGCGCGTCAAGCTGCGGCTTGATCGGATCGTCCCCGATGACAAGCGAAGACCCGGGCAGGAAGGCGCCAGCGTCGCGGAGATGCGCAGCAAGCTGCTCTCCAAGTTTCATGGTCGGGACGTGTCAATGCGGGCGGTCGTCTGGCCTCCGAAGGAATACGAATCCGATCGGGAACGGCACTTTCCGGCGATTTACGTTGTGCCGGGCTTCGGTGGAGATCATTTTCAGGCGATTGAACTGGCGGAATGGCTTGGAGAATCCACCGTGCCCTTCGTGCGCATCGGCCTCGACCCCACGCTGCCCTACGGCCATCACGTCTTCGCCGACTCCGACAATAACGGCCCTTGTGGCCAGGCCTTGGTGGAAGAGTTCATACCCTATCTCGAACGGCACTACCGCCTGATCGCGGAACCGCGCGGGCGCTTCGTCACCGGCCACTCGTCTGGCGGATGGAGCAGCCTGTGGCTGCAAGTCAGTTACCCTGATGTCTTCGGTGGCACCTGGTCGACCTCGCCGGACCCGGTCGACTTTCACGACTTCCTCGGCACGAACCTGTATCGAGCCGGCACGAACTTCCTCTTTGACAACCGCGGCAAGCCACGTCCCACGATGAGGCACGGAGACGAAATCCTCCTCACCTGTCCCGACGAAATCCGCATGGAGGACGTCATCGGGCCTGGCGGGCAATTCGGAGCCTTCGAAGCCGTCTTCAGCCCCCGAGGGAGTGACGGTCGCCCGCGACAGGTGTGCAACCACGAAACGGGTGAGATTGATCCAGAAGTGGTCAAAAGCTGGCGCCGCTACGACATCCGGGACAAACTGGAGCGAGAGTGGGACACCATCGGCCCAAAGCTGGCCGGCAAGATCACGGTCATTATGGGCTGTGAGGACAGTTTCTACCTGGAGGGAGCCGCTCGCCGGCTGAAGCGTGCCTTGCGGCGTGTCGGAAGCGACGCGCGGATCGTCATGGTGCCCGGCTGTGATCACTTCTCAATCATCAGAGCCAAGCCCTACCGGAGGATGATCCGGGAGATGAGTGCGAAATTCACCTTATCAGAAACCAGCCAGGCAACCCAGCCCACCATGCACCAAGAGGAGCCCGTCATGCTGACCAAGCCAAAAACGCCGATTCAGACTGGGACGTGCCCTGGCAGAAGTTGGTGAGCCTCGGCAACCGGGCTGGTTGGATTGCGTCCCAGGGTAGCGGGTGGGTCGACGCGCAAACCGGGCTACTTCTCTTGACTCAGCACGCACGTTTTCGCGATAATGTTATCGTTAGATCCAGAAGGCCCGGAGCCGAAGCGGCCGTCGTCTCAACGAGCCGCCGCAGGGGAGCGAAGAGCGTCCGACACCGACTGATCGAGCCCCGGATTCCAGGGTTGTGCCGGCATGACCGCAGGGGCGGCGCCGGGGAATTGTCGGATTCTCCACATCCAAGAAAGACGAGGTGCCGGGGATGTTGATGGCCTCGCGCAGGGTGGATGGCTCGCGTAGTCTAATCTTTGCAGTGCTTGTGTTCGCCGGTTGCATCATCAGCGCAGCGGTCCTCCCGGCCGTTGCCGCTGATCGCATGGTGCTCTGCGAGGAGTTCACAAGCTTGTGGTGCCTGGCCTGCGCGGACGCGGGACCGGCTTTGAGCAGGCTTCTTGACGTCTATCCAGATTCTTTCGCATTCGTTCAATACCACGTCGATTTCGACGGGTATACGACACCCTGGGGCGACAGCCGGTGGCAGTTCTACCAAGGCAGTTTCACGCCGACCGCCGTGTTTGACGGCATCGACAAGGTCGTGGGGGCCATGCACGATGTCGAGCAGGAATACACCGTTCTCCGGGTTAACCACTTTCTTCCGGAACGCGGCGTCGGAACGGACGTCACCATGAGCATGACGGTCTCTCATGTCAGCGGACAAACGTACAACGCGTGTGTCCAAGTGGGGATCGAGGCCGGCGGCACGGGAAAAACCCTGCGCATCTACATGGTCCAGGTGTTGGACCACTGGCCGCCGGAGCATTGGTGGCACCGAAACACCTTCCGGCAGGCCGCACCCACAGAGGACGTCGTACTCACGCCGGGGCAATCTGCGGACGTCGAGAAGACGTTTACTTTTGATGCGGAAAGCTGGGCCCTCCAGGAGGAAATCAAGATTATCGCCTGGGCCCAACTTCCCAACAGCAGCTTCCCAGCCGATGTGTATCAAGCCGCGGTGCGAATCTGGCCGCTGATCTCCTACCCCGGGGACGACGACGCCGACGGCGTTCTCGACGGCGAGGACAACTGTCCGCATCGCTACAACCCGCTGCAGGAGGACGCTGACGGCGATGGCGTGGGCGATATTTGCGACAACTGCCTCAATGTTCAGAATCCCAACCAGGCCGACGCCGACGAAGACGGCTTCGGCGATGCCTGCGACAACTGCCCGATCCTTCATTCGATCAACCAGACTGACACGGACGGCGACGGCGTGGGCAATCCGTGTGATTCCTGTCCGGAGGTGCCGTCACCGGCCGGCGTAGACGCGTTCGGGCGTCCGCTGGGGGCGATCGACCTGGACTGCGATGTGGACACAGACGACCTCGCCGCCTTCGCCAGTTGCATGAGCGGGCCGGGAGTCACTACCCCCCCGCCGGGTTGCTCCACGGAGAGGTTTTCCCGGGCCGACATTGACGGAGATGGGGACGTAGACCTTACCGACCTGCTGCGGTTCGCTCCTAACTTCACCGGGCCGCTGACCAGTCCGCCGTTGTACGTCGGAGCGACGACCTGCGCCGCCTGCCACGAATCGATGCATCAGGACTGGTACGGCACGATTCACCGGACGGCATTCAATACGCTCGTGGGTGGAGGCGCGGGCGATAACGTACTCTGCTTCGCTTGTCACTCGGTCGGCTACGGAAAGCCCAGCGGCTTCGTGAATCTCCAAACGACGCCCCACCTGGCCGGCGTTCAATGCGAAAACTGCCATGGCCCGGGCAGCAATCATGTCGCCGACCCTGACAATGCCCCCCTGGCGGTGAATTACGACTCCGCCATGTGCGGAGCGTGTCATCAGTCATGCCACGGCCTCTGTGGCGAAAACCACCATCCCCAGTTCGAGCAATGGTCCACTTCAAAACACTCGACAGCCCTGTTCGATCTGGTCTGGCACCCCGACGCAATCGATGACTGCCTGCAATGCCACTCGACTGACTATCGCCTCATGCCCGAGGGCGACAAACCCACGCTGATGAGCGCTCAGTTCAATCTGGAGTGCGCGGCCTGCCACTCGCCACACGGCGGACCGAACCCCGGGCAACTGCGCCTGCCGAAGCGACTGCTTTGCGCCGAGTGCCACACCGCGGGAGAAATCTCGCTTCAAGACACGCCGAGCCAATCACAAGTCGAGGTCCTCCACGGCAAGGGCGGCTACAGGCTCAACGGCACACCAATGAACGGACCTCATACGCAACATTGGTGGGGCATTCCCAACGAATGCGTGGTATGTCATGTCCACACTCAGTCATATGGCGGACCCGAGCAGCCGGTCGACAGCGGGCATACATTCCAGCCCCGGATGAAGGCTTGCGAACCCTGTCACTCCGAGCAGGCCGCAACCCTATTGGCGGCGATGACTCGCGAGGAGATCAGCATTCGATTGAGCGAAATCGCGCCGTACTTCACATGGTGGCATCCGCAGTACATTGATCCGGGGCTGCTTTCGCCCGAAGAACTGCCGAGGTACTACGCCGCAAGACTCGATTACCTGCTTGTGGCCGAGGACCGGTCCTACGGCTCGCACAACGCCGACTACGCCAGGGCCCTACTGGCCCAGGCCGAGGAGTACCTGGGCATCCCGCCCTGGCCCTTCCGCCGATCAGAAGGGCCGTCGCGCTGGTTATTCGACCTGCTGCCGGTTGACTACCTTCCAGGGGAGGTCCGCAAATGAGAATCACTCGCCGCGATTTCCTTGTGACCGCTGCAGCGGCGGCCGCGGCCGGCAAGCTGGCGCCCGCGGCGTTGGCCGCCTTGCAGAAGGCCCTTCGGGGCGAAGGCGCTCCGCGAGTCATCTGGCTCCAGGCCGCCGGCTGCGACGGCTGCGCGATTTCCCTCCTTAACAGCATCCACTATGCCAGTGTCGACTCTTTCCTTGCCAACACAATCGATCTCGAGTTTCAGAACAATCTGATGGCGGCCGCGGGAGATCTGGCCGTCTCCGCCGCTGAAGCGGCCGCGGCCCAGCCCGGCTACATACTGGTGATCGAAGGCGCGATCCCCTCCGGGGCCGACGGGCTCTACTGCCGCATGTGGTCGGGCCAGACCATGGTGGACGTTCTCTCCGACTACAGCGAGAACGCAGCATTCATCATAGCGCTGGGCTCATGTGCATCCTACGGCGGCGTCACCGCCGGCGCGCCCAACCCCACCGACGCCCTCGGCGTCAGCGAACTTCTGCCGGGCAACCCCAAGGTGATCAACGTGCCTGGTTGTCCGGCGCACCCGGACTGGGCGGTCGGCACGATCACGTATCTCCTGACCAACGGCTACGCCCCACCGCTGGACGCTCACCGTCGCCCCCTCCAGTACTTCGGCCGCCGCATCCACGACAACTGCCTGAACCGGCGGAAGTATTGCGGGACCCCGGCCTTCGCCAACCAGCTCAGCCAGGAAGGCTGCATGGAGTACCTGGGGTGCAAGGGAAAGCACACATACAGCGATTGCCCCTTGAGGAAATGGAACAGCAGCGGGCCGGGCAAGTATGGGGTGAACTGGTGCGTCGGCGCCCACAGCCCTTGTCTGGGGTGCGTCAATCCGACCTATCCCGATGGGATGTCGCCGTTCTACGAGTATCTGCCGCCGCCGCGAGGGGACGAGGGCACGCTGGAGAGTCCAGAAGCCGAGGCCGTCGAACCAGGGGCCGTGAAGCACGATGACAGCGGCCGGGCCGGGCCGTCGCACGGGGAATAACGTCAATGCCCACGACGATCACAATCGATCCCGTCACACGCATCGAGGGACACCTCCAGATCGAGGTGACCGTCGATACGGTCGGGGGAACCCAGCAGGTTGTCGATGCTCGCAGCGCGGGCATGATGTTCCGGGGGTTCGAAATCATCCTGGGCGGTCGGGACCCCAGGGACGCGGCGCCCTACACGCAGCGAATCTGCGGCGTCTGCCCGACCTCGCACGCCATGGCCGCCTGCCTGACGCTGGACAACGCATTCGGCGTCATGCCCCCGGCCAACGGCCGGATCATCCGCAATCTGCTTCTGGCGACGAACTTCCTGGAATCGCACATTCTTCATTTCTACCACCTGTCCGCGCCGGATTTCATCGACACGACCGGCCTGCTCGACATGTCGCCTTGGACGCCGAGATACGTCACCGGTGATATGATCGGCGGAACCACGGCCCAGACGCTGGTGCAGCACTACATGGCCGCGATCGCCATCCGCCGGAAGGCTCAGCAGATGGGCGCGCTCTTCGGCGGCAAGCAGCCGTGCTCGGGAACCTTCGTCGTCGGCGGCATCACCGAGATCGTAACCCAGGAGAAGGTGGATGCCTTCCGAGACCTGCTTACCGAGATTCGCTCGTTCATCGACAACGTCTATCTGCCCGATGCGTCCGCCCTGGCTGCCGCCTTCCCGAGCTACTATTCAATCGGCGCCGGCCATGGGAACCTGATCTCATTCGGCGTCTTTGACCTGAACCCCGGCGGCAGCAGCAAGTTTCTCCCCGCGGGGCGTTACACCGACGGACTGCCCGGCGCACTCGACCCGGCTCAGATCACGGAGTACGTAACCCATTCGTGGTTCACCGCCGCCTGCGACGACAAGCACCCCTCCGTCGGCCAAACGATTCCCGACGCCTACAAGTCCGGCGCCTACACCTGGCTGAAGGCCCCGCGGTATGCCGGCAAGGCCCACGAGGCCGGCCCTCTGGCTCGGTTGTGGGTCAGCAACGATTACACGAACGGCATCTCCGCGATGGATCGCATCATGGCCCGGGCCGCCGAGGCCAAGATGATCGCGGACGCCATGGACGATTGGCTGGACGAACTTGTCCCCGCGGCCCCGGTCTGTACGCCGAGCTCGAAGCCGCAACAGGCCGTCGGCGTGGGCTTGACGGAAGCGCCGCGCGGCGCCCTCGGGCATTGGATGAACGTGGCGAGCTTCGTCGTCTCTCGCTATCAAGTAGTGACGCCCACGAGCTGGAACGCATCACCGATGGACAACCTGAACGTGCTCGGTCCCATCGAGCAAGCGTTGATCGGCACGCCGGTGGCGGACACCGCCAAGCCGGTCGAGGTGTTGAGAGTGGTGCATACGTTCGATCCTTGCCTGGCGTGCGCTGTACACATGGTGCGGCCGGGTGATCGAAAGCGAGGCACGAGAGTCCTGATCCTGCCTGGGATTGCGTGATAGGCGTTGCAGACGGAGCCGGCGTAGCGACGGGTGGAAGACGCCCCGCACGTCGCCCTGGGAGTTGAGATGACCGCGACAATGGAACCTGCTGGTCATGCTCGAACGCGGCTCTGCCCGGTTCTCGTGCTGGGCGTGGGCAATATCCTGCTGCGCGACGAGGGGATCGGCGTCCACGTGGCCCAGGCTATGCAGCGGATGCCGTTGCCGAAGAAGGTCGAGGTCGTCGACGGGGCCACCGCTGGTCTGGACCTGCTCGATATCATCGCCGAGCGTCGCAAAGTCGTCGTGATCGACGCGATTGACGGCGATTTCCCGGCCGGCACCGTGATCCGGCTGACCGCCGAGGACCTGGCGCCGCGGGAGGGAGTAGTGCATTCGCTCCACGGACTCG
>CAYYBO010000013.1:21390-27356 GCA_964470125.1 uncultured Planctomycetaceae bacterium
TTGCTGGAGGTCCTTGAGTTGTCCACCCGCCTCGGCATTGCCCCGGAGGAAACGGTCATCCTGGGCATCAAGCCGGCGAGGCTGGACTACGGCCTAGAGCTCTCTCCGGAGCTGGATGAGTTGCTGCCTCGGCTGATCGAACTCGTGCAGGGCGAGATCAACGAACAAAAGGGAGAAGACCGGTCATGAGACTCCTCGCGTCCTTGCTGCTGGTTGCCTGCTGGCTCGGTTTGGCCGCGCCGGTGCGTGCCGAGCCGGCGTTCGGCGCCAACTGCCTGAGCTGCCACAGCCAGCTTCAGACGAACAAGATCGCCGTGTTCGGCGAAGACACCACGGCGGACCCGGACGAAAGCGCCACCGGCGCCCCGGACCGTGGAACACTGCCGGTGTTCCAGGCCATGCGGGGACAGGTCAAGTCGCTCCACGCGCGAGTCCAGAACCTCTCCCCGAACGACACCTATGCCGTGCAACTGAGCCGGTTTCGCTACGTGGGCGTGGAGAACGGAGGCGAGCTGTACTACACCGGAGACTGCGACTGGCCGGAATGGGGCGAGAACGTGCCCTACTACACGGATGCCGTGGTCTACTCCTCCTGGGAGTCCGGGCCGGTCGAGCTATCGTTTGAGATCGACGTCGACTCGGGCGCTGCCCCGGATTACTACAACCTGATGTTCGCGGTGGCCGGCAGGTTCGACGACGACGACGGCTTGTTCTACGCCCGCCAACACTTTTACCTGGAGGTCCTGCCGACGCGGGTCGGCGACATCAACGGCGACGGCTACGTGGATGACAACGATATCTCGCTCTTCGTGCCGGCCCTCCTGGGGATGAACCCGGCCATCCGTCATTTGGCTGACATGAACGGCGATGGAGCCGCCGATGGCAAGGATATCGCGGCGTTTGTCGACATCCTGATAGCCGAGGGACTGCGAATCGCAAAGTAGCGGCCTTTCGCCGGCAGAGGGGAGCAGGCCGGGGCATCCCGCGGTCATCGCGGATGGGAAACTGAAGGAGAATGCGAGGACCTGAAGATCGCCGGTGACTGATCGGAGGTCCTGCCCACGGAGTTGTCTATGTTTCGCCCGCTTCGCAGCCTACTCGTGGTCTTGATGCTGGCCTCCAGCTCGCTGGGCGCGGGCACGGTCACACTGAGCCTGACTTCACCCAGCGACGGCATGCTTCTGCCGGCGGGCTCGCCGGTAGCCTGGACCATCACTGCCTGGGTGAGCACCGGCGACAATCTGGGCCTGGCAATGATTGCGGTCGACCTCAAGCAGGATCCCGCCAACCCCGCCCTCTTCGACATCCTCCCCGCCCAAGGCGTCCCAGCAGGCATGGCCTGCTTTGATCGTGCAGCCGGCATCAGCAATCCTCCTCCGCCGGGACAGGGCTCGGGCTACACCGGTACGCCGGTTGGCACGGTCGGTGAGCGAGACCTTGCGCAGATCGGAGGCGCCCAAAACGTCTTCGGGGCGGCCTTCGAAGGCATCGGAACGGACGTTGATGTGGATCAGGGGGTCGGGCAGGGACCGCAGGGACAGATCATCGCCGCCGGCGTCCTGACCGCGCCCTCCGCGCCCGGCTCGTACGCGTTCTCGATCGAGAATGTCATCGCCAACACGCTGACCGAAGTGAATCCCGCGCCGCAATGGTCCACGGTCGGCCCGGCGACACCGACCATCTCCACCGGCACTATCGCCTTTGACGTCTGCCGTGGCGGCGATGTTAACGGCGATTCATACGTGACCGAAGCGGACATCGAGCCGTTTGTCGAATACCTGGTGGGTTTGCAGACGCCGAGCGAGCCCGCGCGATGCGCCTGCGACATGAATGCCGATGGCGTGCTCGACGGAGCGGACGTGCAGCCTTTCGTTGCCGCCCTGCTGACATCCTGATACAACGCCGCCGCTGGGCGCGGGCCAAGCTGCGGACGGCTCCACCCGGTATGCCCTTTTTCCTCGCCGCCATACCGCTTGCCACCACACTGCGGTTATGATGAATGCTCGATGTCTGCGCAGAGAGACATCCTCATCGCCACCGGTAACCCGGGAAAATTCCGCGAGATCGTCGCCGTGCTGGTGCAGGCGCGGGACGACGTAGCGGTTGTCCCCGTCCGGTGGAGGTTCCTCAATGATCTACATCCGGCGATTGCGGAACCGCACGAGGATCAGCCCGCCTTCGCCGGCAATGCGGCACTGAAAGCCCGGTACTACTCGCGGGCGTCAGGCTTGTGGACGCTGGCAGACGACTCGGGCCTTGAGGTCGATGCCCTCGGCGGCGAACCGGGCGTTCGATCCGCACGATATGGCGGAGCACCCCCGGGTTCGCCTCGCGAAGAAGTCACCCGAGCCAATAATCGGAAGCTCATCGCGGCCTTGGCCGGAGTGCCGGCGGAGCGACGCCAGGCGCGATTTCGCTGCGCGTTGGCCTTGGCCGACGGCGACCGAATCCTGGTCACGGCCGAGGGAGCGGTCGAGGGCCGAATCATCGACGAGCCGCGCGGGGCGAACGGTTTCGGCTACGACCCGCACTTCTTCATCCCGGATTTGGGCCTGACGCTAGCCGAGCTCGACCCCGCCCACAAGAACCGCATCAGCCACCGCGGCCAGGCTCTGCGGGCGATGCGGCAGGAGCTCCGCCGAATCCTCGGTTCACTTGCAGGGCCTCAGTCAGAGCCGCGACCGTAAGGGAGCGGTTACGTCGAGTTTGGACGGCCGTTGGAATCGCGAGGTAACCGCTCCCTCACGGTCGCGGCTCTGATCGGAGGCGGCGTCCTTCCATTCCTGGTATCATTCACAACCTGCGAGATGACTACACAGTTGATTCAACGAGGATCAAACGCTGTCGGGTTCTTTCAAGGTATTGCTGGCCAATCCGCGAGGCTTCTGCGCGGGCGTTGATCGGGCGGTGAAGATCGTCGATCTCGCCATCGAGGCCTTTGGCCCGCCGGTGTACGTCCGCAAGGAGATCGTACACAACAGCCACGTTG
Source organism: uncultured Planctomycetaceae bacterium (assembly GCA_964470125.1). Classification (GTDB taxonomy): domain Bacteria; phylum Planctomycetota; class Phycisphaerae; order UBA1845; family UTPLA1; genus DATKKX01. The sequence goes on from CAYYBO010000013.1 coordinate 24,380, forward strand.
TCCGGGCGTTGGCTGACAAGGGGGCGGTTTTCGTTGACGAGTTGGCGGAGATACCGTCCGGCGCGTTGACCATCCTCAGTGCTCACGGCTCGGCGCCGGGCGTGTTCGAAGAAGCGAAGAGGAGATCGCTGCGGCTGATCGACGCGACGTGCCCATTGGTCACCAAGGTCCATATGGAGGTTCGGCGGTTCGTCAAACTGGGCTATCATGTCATCCTGATCGGTCACAAGGGCCACGACGAGGTCGTCGGCACGCTGGGCCAGTCGCCGGAGAGCATCACACTGGTGGAGGACGAGCGGCAGGCGGCGGACGTGGCAATGCCGCAGCACTTGAAGCTGGTGGCCCTCACCCAGACGACGCTGGGCGTGGACGATACCGCAGGCGTGCTGGCGGTCCTGCGAGACCGCTTCCCGCACTTGGAGCTGCCCCCCACCGACGACATCTGCTACGCCACGCAGAACCGGCAGGACGCGGTCAAGGCAATGGTCGGTCGCGGGGCGGACTTGCTGCTGATCGTCGGCTCGAAAAACTCCAGCAATGCCGCCCGGCTTGTCGAAGTCGGCGAGGCGAGGGGCGTCCGCGGCTTCCTGATCGACGGGCCTGCCGAGATACGAGCCCAGTGGCTGCAGGGCGTCCGTCTGGTCGGCGTCACGGCCGGAGCGAGCACGCCGGAGCAGGTGGTGCAGGACGTGTTGAGCCGTCTGCGCGAGTTGGGTGCGACGGAAGTAGAAGGTTGCACGACGGCGGAGGAGAGCACGGCGTTTCAACTGCCGTTGCTGTTGAGAGCGGTCAACAGGGCGAGCCCCGGACTTCAGTCCGGGCGGCCTTTCGAGCCAGCGTGAGTAGCACGGCCGCGAGTGCCGTAGCGTCGGCTCCCCGTGGCCGACGGGAACGGGAGTGGGCGCCGACCCGCGCTCTACGTCGGCCACCGGGGGCCGACGCTGCGTTGCGGTCAGAAGGCCGAAGCTACGTTGTCGCTACGAGGGAACCATGAGTCAATCGGATGAAACCAGGCAGGATGCGGCGTCGTTGGCCAGGACGGCCCTGGACACGGGCCTCTCCGCCCTGTCGGTTGCGTCCCTCGGAGCGAAGACGGGGGCGAAGTTGGCGGTGGGGACGCTGTTCGCGGGCTGCAACGTGCTCTTAGACCTCGGCGTCCGTGTGACGCGAAAGCTGCCGCTCGCCGAACAGGGGGCCGGTGTTCGCCTGGCGACCGCAGAAGGCGAGATCGCCGTCGAGGAGCACCCTCGGGCGGTCGGCGAAGGACGGGCCGCGCCGCTCGGGTGGTGGTTGCCGGATGACGAACCGCCGCGTACCGGGCTCGGCGCCCTCACGGATGCGTTGGCGAGCGTTTCGAAAAACGCGTACCTCATCGATTGCGACGGCGAAGTCGGCGTGGGTTCTGGCGGGCGGGCCGTGTTGGGGGCGGACACTGCGGGAATGGCTCGTTGTTATCCGCTACGGGCCTTCGCTCCCGCCCTGCACCCGCGGCAGTTGGGTGATCCCGCTTTCTGCGAGACCCACGGACTGAGTTACGCCTATGTCGCAGGTTCGATGGCCAACGGCATCAGTTCCGAGGCGTTGGTCGAGGCGATGAGCAAGGGGGGGATGTTGGGCTTTTTTGGTGCCGCTGGCCTGACACTATCACGAATCGAAGCGGCAATCGACCGCTTACAGCGAAACCTGGGCGACGCCCCGTTCGGAATGAACCTGATCCACAGCCCCAACGAGCCGGACCACGAGACGGCGACGGTCGACCTGTACCTGCGCCGCGGCGTCCGATTGATCGAGGCCGCGGCCTATCTCGATTTGACGCCGCCGCTGGTGCGCTATCGCGTCAAGGGCCTTCGTCGCGACGACGCCGGCCGGGCAGTGTGCGAGAACAAGGTGATGGCCAAGGTCTCGCGGGCGGAGGTGGCACGGAAATTCCTATCTCCGCCGCCGGCGAATGTGTTGACGGAGTTGGTGCAGTCCGGCGAGATCACCCATCAGCAGGCGGCGATGGCCGAGACGATCCCGATGGCCGACGACCTGACCGTCGAGGCGGACTCGGCGGGGCATACGGACAACCGGCCGATGGTGGCCCTGGTTCCGACAATGATGGCCCTGCGGGACGAACTCGTGGACAAGCACGGCTACGCCGCCGCCCCGCGGATCGGCGCCGCCGGCGGAATCGCCACCCCTGCCTCCGCCGCCGCGGCGTTCGCCCTGGGGGCGGCATACATCGTCACCGGCTCGGTCAATCAGGCCTGTCTGGAATCGGGCACGTCGCCGGTGGTGCGGGAGATGCTCGCTCAAGCCGCGCAAGCCGACACGGCGATGGCCCCGTCGGCGGACATGTTCGAGATGGGCGCCAAGGTGCAGGTCCTGAAATGGGGGACCATGTTCGCCGTCCGGGCAAGAAAACTATATGATCTGTATCGCGCCCACGGGGGGCTTGACGAGTTGCCCGCCGCCCAGAAGAGCCTTCTGGAGCGGGACTATTTCCGCGGCTCGCTAGGCGATGCCTGGAAAGAGACGCAGCGGTTCTGGGCCGACCGCGATCCCAAGCAGATTGAGCGGGCGGAAAAGGATGCAAAACACAAGATGGCCCTGGTCTTTAGAACGTATTTGGGCCGGGCGTCGCAGTGGGCGCAGTCCGGGGAGGCGTCGCGCAAGGCGGACTATCAGGTGTGGTGCGGCCCGGGGATGGGTGCCTTCAACGAATGGACGAAAGGTTCATTCCTGGAGCGGCCGGAGCGGCGAGACGTGGTGACGACGGCGATGAATTTGTTGTGGGGGGCGGCAGTGTTAACGCGGGTGAACTGGCTGCGAGCGCAGGAAGCGGCGCTGCCGCCGGCCGCCTGCCGGATCCGGCCGGGCGAGTTGAGCGAGATACAGTCTCTCCTACGTGAAAACGCGGAGTGAGGTAACCAGCCCGACGCGCCAGCGAGGGTGATTCCGGGATGACGGCACTCCCTCGCTGGCGATTCAGGCT
>CAYYBO010000014.1:0-930 GCA_964470125.1 uncultured Planctomycetaceae bacterium
GTGTATCGAACCGAAGTACAGGAGGCATTGATCGCCATCACCGGCCAGAACTTCGGCTTTGACGGACAAGCCTGGCAGACATGGTGGCGGCATCAGGAGAGGTAATTCGCTTGGAACCGAGGAGCCACCTGAGGCGTCTGACCAAGCCTGTGGCACCGGCAAGGGTGGAAACTGAACCGCACGGCGGTACACCCGCCTCGCGGCTCTCGCCGCCCTCCGCTAGAATCCGGCCATGTCTTGGGATGGCCGTTCTCTGACGCTGCTCGGCCTGTGCCGGCGGAACCTCTATCGCCAGCCGGTCCGAACATCGTTGACCGCCCTTGGCGTGGCCGTCGGCGTCGTGGCCATCGTCGCGTTTGGGGCGATGACCCGCGGCTTCTGGGCCTCGACCAACGCCGCCATCCACTTCGCCGACAGCGACATGATGATTTTCCAGGCCGGAGTCGCCGGGGATTTGTTCAGTTCCCTCGATGAGGAAGAAATGACCACGGCCCTCCTCGCCGACGCCGACGTGGCCGATGTTTCCAGCTATCTGTGGCAGATCATGCCCGCCGAAGGCATGCCTTTCGCTTTCCTGCTCGGTGTTCACAAAGAACGCATGACCGAGCACAGTCACCGCCTCCTCCGCGGCCGCTATGTCGAGGCGGAGGACGAAGTGCTCCTCGGCTCGATCGCCGCCCGGCTGATGCGGAAGGATGTAGGCGATCACGTGTGGATCGCCCGAGGGCAATTTCGTATCGTGGGCGTTTTTGAAACCGAGGTGGTGTTCTTCAATGGCGCCATCGTCATGTCGATGACGAGGCTGCAGGAAATCAGCCGCAAGGCCGGGCAGGTGACCAGCTTTCAGGTCAAGGTCTACCAGGGCGCGGACCCGAAGGCCGTCTCCGACCGCCTGGAAGACAGCATACCCGGCATCGTCGCCATCACCAG
>CAYYBO010000014.1:940-27171 GCA_964470125.1 uncultured Planctomycetaceae bacterium
GAGACGCTCAACAAGGCCCGCGCCCTGGCCGTCGCCATCACCAGCGCCGAGCAGTACCACAAGGTGGATCGCGGCCTGGAGATCGCCGAAGCGATGAATCAGCGGGTCGGCTTTCTGGCTCTCGTGGTCGGCAGCATCATCGTGGCCAACACCATGTGGATGGCGGTCAACGAGCGAATCCGCGAGATCGGCATCCTCCGAGCGCTCGGCTGGTCCAAGGGCCGTGTGGTGCTGATGGTCCTGACGGAATCGGCCGGTGTGAGCTTGCTGGCCTGGGTTGTCGGCTGTTTCCTGGGTTGGGGCCTGGCGAGGCTAAGCACGCGGCTTCCGTTCAGTGCCCAGTTCGTCGATCCGATCTTCGACTGGACCGTCGTCGCCCAGGCCCTGATCGTGGCGATGGCCCTCGGCGTGCTTGGAGGCGTGCTTCCTGCCTGGCGGGCAGCGAGAATCTCCCCCGTGGAGGCCCTGCGGCATGAGTGAAACGTTCTCCGAAGCGGGCGGGGCCGCAGCCCCAAGAGCCCCCGGCCTTGGCCGGGGGCTGGCTCGGAACGAGTGCGAACGCTGAATTGCGAATTGGACAGTCTCGACCTGTCCGGCATCGTGTAGTAGTCCTCTTGTTCTTGAAGGAGAACGAGCATGATCGGTGAACGCCTCATTGCACGGAAACGCTCTCTGTGGAGGACCTTCACGGTTCTCGCTTGCGTGGCGGGCTTGGCGGGATGCGCCGGCTTGTCGAAGGGTCCGGCTTCATGGAACGCCTCGATGGATCCTTCTCGGGCCTACGACGAAAATGCAGTCGTCAGGAAGCAAGATGCGATGTGGCGCGGAGGCGCCCCCGGGGAGACCGCTACCCCGGTTCCGCCGCCGGCGCCAGCCGACGCTTCCAGCTTCAGCGCTAGCGACCTGCTCGTTCCCCAGTTCTCCCCCGAAAGCGGCGAACGCCGAATCGTCATCTACACCGCCACGCTCACCATCGTGGTCACGGAAATCGAGGACGCCCTGAAGCAGGCCGAGGTCCTGGCGAAAGAATCCGGCGGCTGGGTGCAAGAAATCCGGGGCGAGCGTATCACCATCCGCGTACCGGCCGAACGATACCAGGACGTTGAATCCAAGATGGAAGCCCTCGGCCGCGTCTCTCAACGGCAACTCGAAGCCGCCGACATCACCGAGCAGTTCGTGGACCTGGAAGCCCGATTGAAGAACGCCCTCGCCGTCCGCGAGCGCCTGAACAACCTGCTCGCCCGGGCTGAGAACGTCCAGGCGGCGATCGAGGTGGAGAAGGAACTCAAACGTGTCGGCGAGGAAATCGAGCGATTTCAGGCCAAACTGGAACTGCTCAAGAACAGAGTCGCCTACAGCACGATTACGGCCACGTTTGAACGAGTCTACCGAGAGGCGCCCCTGCCGCACCTGATGAAGCTGCCGTTCGCATGGCTGCGCGATCTGCGGCCCGAGCGTCTGATGCAGGACTATTGAGGAGGTATGCAATGTCGGCACTGAGATTATTCTGCTGCGTCTGCTTGTGCACGCTGGTTCCCGTCGCTGCCGGCTGCGCGATGATCGAACCTCCGGCCGGCTACGTCGCCGTGAAGGAACACAGTGGCTACGACTTCAAGGCCGTCTCTTCCGTCGGCAACGTCATCGCCCTGACCGCTCGCCCGAACGAAGACCGCTCGGCCGATCTGAAGTTCTGGTCCGAGGCGGTGATACATCAGAAGGTCGGCATCGACGGCATGAAACTCGCCGCCAAAGATGCGATCAAGTCAAAGAGCGGGCTCGACGGGGCGCTCTTCAACTTCGAGAGCGGCGAAGGCCAAGCCAAGATCTCCTACCTGGTCGCCCTGTACGTAACACCCGTGCGAATCTACACGATAGAGGCGACCGGACCGGCGAAGGCCCTCGCCGAGGACATGGATAAGCTGAAGGCATCGATGCAGTCACTGCGCTGACGGAGCTCAATTCGTGATGAACGCAGACGGCCCCGCCATTTGTGTTCGCGGCCTCGTCAAACGTTACGAACAGGGCCGCATCACCGCATTGACCGGCGTTGATCTCGACATCGGCGCCGGCGAGTTCGTCGCTGTCTGCGGCCCGTCCGGCTGCGGCAAGTCCACCCTGCTCAACATGCTCGCCGCCATCGACCGCCCGGACGAAGGCACCCTCTCCGTCTGCGGCCAGGATCTCGGCCGCCTCAGCCCCGCCGAGACCAACCGCTATCGAGCCTCCACCATCGGCCTCGTCTTCCAGCTTCACAACCTGCTGCCCAATCTGACCGCCGTGGAAAACGTCCAGGCCGCCCTGCTGGCCTCGAATCAGCCGGCGGCGGCTCGGTTGAAACGAGCCCGCCGCCTCCTGGATCGCGTGAGGCTAAGTGACAGGTTGTCGGCACTGCCGACCAAGCTCTCCGGCGGCGAACGCCAGCGCGTAGCGATCGCCAGGGCCCTGGCCAACGAGCCGAAGGTGCTCCTCGCCGACGAGCCGACCGGGGCCTTGGACTCGAAGACCGGCGACCGGCTCTTCGATCTGTTGGCCGAGTTGCAGAAGGACTTGCACATGAGCCTGGTCGTGGTCACACACGACCCCCGCGTCGCCGCCCGCGCCGACCGGGTCGTTCACATGCTAGATGGTCGCATCGAAAAGTGACGGGGCGAAGCCCAGGATTCTCGAACCGAACCCCGGGCCTCGCCCCTTTCTCTACTCGCGATTCGATATTCTCAATTCACGGCTACGCCGGCACCCAGGCCAGGTCCAGGATCGTGTTCGTCGGTCTCTCGGTGTTGAACACCGCCTTGACCTTCATGCCGAACTTGGGCTTGCCTTCCTTCAGCCAGCCCATCAGCTTGGTGCAGACGCCCTCGATCTCCACGCTGATCAGCGGCGTGCCCGGCGCCAGCTTGAACAACTCGCCGGGATACGTCACCACGGAGTGCGTGTAGATCGTGCCGACCTGCGGGGCCTCGACCCACTGCATGTCATGCCAGCAGTCGGGGCACTCGCTTCGGGGCGGCAGCCACAGGCGCTTCTCGGCGCACTTCGGGTTCGAGCAGCGCGTCGCCAATATCTTCTTCTCCCGCAGCCCCTTGAAGAACTTGCCCCATCCGCCGTAGCTGTGGATGTGGTACCAGGTTTTCGGGTTCTTGACGACCAACGGTTCTTCGTTGAGCACTTCCAGTCGAGCTGTCGGCCAATCCATACGACTATCTTCCTTTCGCCAATACGGGCGTTATGTTCAGTTCCGTTCACATCGCGAGCGTCTCAGGCTCTAACCCCTCGTCAGACCGCACGGGCTGAAGCCCGCGGCTCGTTCTTGCTCGATCACGGCTTCTCCACAATCGCGCACGTCACATGGCTTCCCGTTCCGGCATGGCTGATCGCGCAGCCGCGCTTGGGGTTCTTCACTTGCAGGCTCTTCCAGTCGGCCGGCTTCTTCTTGCCGTAGCGAGTCCACATCTTCACATCGCCGTGGAACTTGTCGTACTTGCCTTGAAGCTGCCAGAGCAACTCGACGATCTGGAAAACGCCCGTCGCCCCGACCGCGTGCATCGTGCCGATCAATCCGCCGGACATGTTGGTCGGCAGCTTGCCCTCGAAGTACGCCTCGCCGGAGTCGATGAACTCCCGCCCGCAACCGTAGGGCCGCAGGCCGATGTCCTCGTAGGTCTGCACGTCGCTGATGGTGAAGGCGTCGTGGGTTTCGAGGATGTCGAAGTCCTCGACCGGGTCCTTGATCCCGGCCATGTTGTAGGCCAGATACGCCGCCGTCCGCGCAGCCAGAAACGAACTGAACCCCGGCCAGTCCTTCCGCCGCTCGCCGAAATAGTCCTTGTACGTCTTCTCGGTCTCGTTCGGCAGAAGGAGAATCGGCATGTGCCGCCGGTCGGCGGTCCGCAGCGTGTGGCTCCCCCCGCAGATGGCCGTCAACCGGATGGGGTGGTCGGTCATCTTGTAGGCCGTCTCCTCGTCCGCCAGGATCAGCACCGCCGCTCCGACGCTCATCACGCAGCACTCGAGGAAGGTCAGCGGGTCCGAGACGATCTCGTTCTTGAGGATGTCCTCGACGGTGTACTTGCCAGGGTTTTGCGAGAACGGCGAGTAGTACGCATAGAGGTGGTTCTTGACGGCGATCCGCGCCAGCGTCTCGTGCGGCACGTTGTTCTCGTACTGATATCGCTGGGCCATCAGGGCATAGTACGCCGCATACATCCAGCCGAGTTCGCTCTCGAAGTCCTTGCAGGCGGCACTGGCGATGTACGAGTTGCCCACCTTGGTGGTGACTTCATCCATCCGCTCCCAACCAACCACGGGCACGCAATTGGCATAGCCGGAGGCAATCGCCTGGGCCGCCGCCAGCACCGACGATCCGCCCGTCGCCCCGCCGGTCTTCACCTCGATGTTGCCGAGAGGGTCGAAGCCCAGGTAATCGTGAATCTTCGCCGCCGCCAGCAGTTGATCGCCGAAGTGATCGGCGAACTGGGAATAGACCACCCAGTTGACCATCCGGCGGACCTGTTCCGGATCGACCTTCAGGTCGTTCTCCTCCACCGCCATCCGCAACGCTTCCGTGCAAAGTGGGCTGGAGTTCTTCTCCGGATACTTCTTCCGGAAGTCCGTCAGACCGCCCGCCACGATGTACACGGGCTTCTCGAATTTCGGGATTCGCAAGTTCCCCGGACCGAATTTGATCATCTGGCAACCCTTTCCGTTGTCACACAGTCACTTCAACCCAAGGCGCGGCATTGGTCTCGGGCGCACGCCCGCGGCTCCCTCCCCCGTAGCGCTCCCGGCGGAGCAGATTGTCGCAATTGTGCGCGCTCAACGCCGCACACGACGGCCATTGTACGCGCTTCAGAAGAGATGGCAACGCCCCCCGGCGGCTGGACGCCGCAACCACCAGATCCTGTGACGCAAATCGTGGGTCCATGCGAACTCCCCGCTGCCTGTTGCTTTATGCGCCGTTCCAGCCCACCTTAGCAGGCGGTTTTTCCCTGCCGTCGCTTTGGGCCGCGCCTGTGTAGTTCTCCTTGTCCCCACCGCCCGGTTCTGGTCTAATAGAGGCTGTAATTCCCCGACGGGCCGAGGGCCGGCCCCACGGAGGGGAGCTTGCCGATTCCCGTCTCGCTTCAAGGGAGCTTCGCTCATGACTGGTCTGCGCCGATTCAGATTGATGCTCTTGCTCCTCGCCATCGGGCTCTTTCCGATCATGGGAGCGTGCGACGCCCTCAGCGCCCTGCTCGGCGGAGCGCTCACCGATAATCCCGCCGGAGACCCCGCCACCTCCGTCCCTGCCGACAGCGTGCGACTGGTGATTGAGAACCGTGCCGGCAGCCCCGTAACCGCCACCGCCTACTTCGAGAATCGCGGCCAGGCCGTTCGACAAACCACCCGCTTCCTGGCGGCGACCGGCGCTGAAGCCATCGCCGAAGTTTTGCGAACGGTCGCCGAGCGGATCACCATCCGAGCCTGGCTGACCGAGCCGTCAATCTCGATGACCCAGACTCCCAACGCCAAGGGGCTTGTCCTCGCCCAACGCGAGTACCTCTTGGGCGTCGATTACAAGGGAGGTGACACGCTGCTCTTCATAGTACCGCCGCTCAACGACTGCAACGCCAATCTGGTGCCGGACGCGACCGACATTGCCGACGGGGACAGCCTGGACTGCAATGACAACGGCGTGCCGGACGAGTGCGACATAGCCCAGGGCGTCGGTCAAGACATTGACGGCAACGGCATCCTGGACGAGTGCGAGGCGCCCAGCGGCCTGACCATCCTCTGCCCGGGCCTGGTGACCGTTGTGGCGGGCAGCGAATGCCAAGGGGTTGTCCCTGATTTCACCGGCCTTATCACCATCAGCGGCGGCACGCCGCCTGATCTGCTCCTCACTCAAGATCTGGAACCAGGAACGTCCTTGACCTTCGGCGCCTCCCTGGACGTGTCGGTGGTGGTCGGTGATTCCGCGGGGCCGATCGCTTCATGCACAAGCACGGTACTGCTGGTGGATGAATCCGCGCCGATCCTGAACGTCCCCGCGGATACGGCCGTCCCGTGCGGCCAGCCCACCGATCCAGAGTCGGACCCCTCCCTGGGCTTCGCCACCGCGGATGACAACTGCGATCCGTCGCCGGTCGTCACCTACTCCGACGACACCAGCGGGCAAGACGGCTGCCAGGGCCAGATTCTCAGAACCTGGGTGGCGACCGACCAGAGCGGCAATAGCGCCTCCGGCGTGCAGACCATCACCGTCTTGGAGACCCCGCCGCCCTCTCGCGTCTACTGGACGACTTGGTCAGAACCCGATGGAAAGATCGAGAGCGCCAACTCCGATCGAACAGACCGCCGCGTTGTTCTGGTGACCGGGGCTTATCCCCAGGAAATCGACGTGGACCCTGTCGGCGGCCACCTATACTGGGTCGACCACTCCCCCCAGCAGGGCTCCGCGCTTCGCCGGGCCACGCTTGACGGCGCGGATCTCACGATCCTGCCTGTCACGGCTGCCGGTTCTCTCGGCGTTGCCGTCGACCCCGTCGCCGAGAAGGTGTATTGGACCCGCACGGTATTCTCTTCACCGCTGAACCACGCGGCCTCGCAGCCAAGAGCGGCCGTCTCCCGGGCCGGCCCTTGGGGCGAAGATGAGACCCTGCTGCTCGTCCAACCGCCGCCTAGCCTGGCCGCCGCCATCGCCGTCAGCCATTCCGCCGCGACCATCTACTGGACCCAGCGTTCCGGCTTCTGCAATTACTCGCTCCGCGCCGCCGGCCTGGACGGCGGCGTCGCATGGGCGATCCGCACTTCAACCAACGTCATACCCGGCGTGGCCGTCGGCGACGCCGGCCGAAATCACTCTCAACTTGGCTTTGTCTATTGGATCGAACGGACCGGATGCCACGAGGCGACCGTCTTCAAGACTTCCCTGGCCGGTGTGGACGCGGAACCCATCCTGGCCATACCCGACGCCTCGGTCCTAAATCTGGCGATCGATCCCTTTGAGGGAAAGCTCTACTGGACTCAGCCGCTGGCCGGCAAGATCGGACGGGCTAACCTGGACGGTTCCGGCAGCGAAGACTTTCTGACGGAACTTGGACTGGTCGGCGGCATCGCCGTGCTTCCGCCGAGCCGCCAGCAATGACCAGACGAGGGGGTGCTGCGCTGGCGCGCCGGTCAACAGCCGCGCATTGTTGCCGAGGCTGTCGCAACGGCTCGGCTGGTTTGCGAATCGCTTGCTTATATGACGACCCTGCGAGGTTGCGAAGGCGGCAAGGGCGAGATGGGATTGCCTCCGCGTGAATTTTGCCGTGCGTGTAAGGGGCTACCGTCTCACTGTCGGAATCGCGATGGAAATCCGGCCTTCGTGCCCGTCCACGCAGGTCGCTACGGAGGTGTTGACTCTCTCAAAGCCTGCTACTGCTGCAATCGCCTGGCCGCGCCGGGGCCGGGCTCGATGCCGACAAAGTTCAGGAACCGATCCTGCGGCAGCCGAGGAATCGAGAACATCTCTGCCCGGCGAATCGCTTCGTAGTAACGCTCTCTTTCGCTGAGGGCCCGTCTCCGGCTCGTGCGGGCGGTCGGATCTACCGCCTGTGGCCGCGGGATCGCCGGGGTCACCGCGGGCTTGCTCTCTTGAACAGCGGGTTCCTCTCCCGCCTTTTCCTCGTCTTCCGCATCCTCGTCGCCATCCTCATCGGCTTCGATCTCGTTCTGCTCGTCTTCTTCCGCGTCAGCAGCCTCGGCGTCCGCATCTTCGTCAGCGTTATCATCATCGGGCTCGGCCGACTCCGCCTCCTCCTCTTCGCTCCCCTCGGGTTGGGCCTTGGCTTCGGCGGCCGCGGTCCCCAGGTCGCCCGCTTCGAGCGCCGGACCGCCGTCCTCGACCTCAACGCCGACCACCACGTAGTCAGTCATCGGCGTAACTTCGTCAACCACCTCTCCGCCGTAGCGTTTCACCAGAGCCGCGATCGCCTCCCGTCCGCGAATATCAACCGTGCCGTCATAATCGATGTCGAACCCCCCTACGATCACAAACTGCGGCTTCTTTGCCTTAGTGCGGCTCAGGATGATGTTGCCGACTCTGTCACCGTCCAGGATCGGGTCGTCGGGCGAGGGCGGTGACGTCACCCGGCACTCCGCCGTGCGGTCACCCACGCTGACGACCTCGATGTTCGCCTTGCCCCGACCGTCCGACGGAACCTGCTCGTCAACCGAATACACGCTGAAGGTCATGCCCAAGGTGACGTTGTCCCGCCGGCCAAGATCGATGTGAACCAGCGAGTCTCCCGGGAGGGCCCGCAGAACGGTGCCCACCGGTTTCCTGGCAATGGCCAGTTCCTGGGCGCCAAGAGCGCCAGGGCCGCGGAGATCCTGCAAGGCGTCCCGCTGCTCGGCAAGCAGCTTGTCCCGCTCATTGATCTCCGCCCGCACGCGCTCCATCAGTTTGGCCTGCTCGCGGCGGGCCGCGTCAAGCTGATCTTGCTTGGCCGACACCTGCTCTTTCACCGCCTCGAGGTCGCTGCTCTTGGTCCTCTCGAAATCACTCTTGGCGTTCTGAAGGGCTTCAACCGAGGCCTTCAGTTTGGCCAACTCGGCCTGGAACTTCTGATCCAGTTCGGCGTTGGCCCTGGAGGTCGCATCAAGGTCGGTCAGGGCCTTATTCAGATCCATTTCAGCTTTCTGGCTGGCCTCGCGCTCCTTCACATACAACTGGTGCAGCGTGTCGATGATGGCAGCGGCGCCGGCGGCGATGGTCAGTTGTTCCGGGCTGGGCACTTTGCCCGCCTCCCCGACCGCCTTGACTGCTGCTTCGAGTTTGTCGAGGGCTACCTTCGGCGGGTCGGATTGGCTGCCACCGATGCGATCGCACAGCAACTGCACCTCCCTATTCATATCGCCGAGAAGAGTCTTGCCCCCGCTGCCCGCCTCTGGGTACAGTTGCCTGGCCTTGCTCTCATCGGCGGCGCTCGCCAGGCGCTCCTTGACCTTCTGAGCGTCCTCCGCGGTTCGGCGGAGATTCTCCTGTTGGGTGAACAACCAGATCAACACGCCCAGCAGAGCAGCGGCAACGATGATCGAAATCACCATGCCAACCGTTGTTCCGTTTGAGCCACGTTGTTGCGGTGCTGCGCCAGCCATCAGCGACTCCTCATGCGGTCGTTGACCGGAAGACAGGCGGGGATGCCCGTCTCACTCCAATCTCGGTTCGACATCCGCCGTGTCTGAGTTCCGGTACTTCGCGCGGGGTGGGCAGGGTCCGGTATGTCCGCGCTCTTCGCGGGGCGAAGTACACCTAAGTATCTGCGAATCAAGATGGAATGTCAACCGCCGAGCGGTCAAAGCCGGTCCGCGAGAGTCCAATCCGCAGTCCCAAGTCCGAAATCTGTAACCGCCCAGACAGAACGCGCCATCACCAACGGCCGGACAGTTCAGGCTCTCATCCGCCCTCATCAATCTTGACCTTATGGGGCTCTTCGGTGATATGACAGTTTCGGGCGTCGCGGTTGGCCGGTGACTCTCCGCGCCGCTGGAGGGAGGCTGCCCGTGGCATGCAAGACGCTCTATCTGATCGACGGCCACGCCCAGATCTATCGGGCCTACTACGCCCCCTTCGGCGCCCTCAACGCCCCCTCCGGCGAACCGACTCGGGCCGTCCACGTCTTCATCCAGATGCTGCTCAACGTCCTCCGCGACCGCAAGCCGGACTACCTCGTCATGGCCATGGACGTCTCTGACGAGACCGTCTTTCGCAAGGACATCGCCCCGGACTACAAAGCCAACCGCCAACTTCCGCCAGAGGATTTGCCTCCGCAAATCGACCGCATCGTTTCCATCGTCGAGCGGATGGGCATCCCGATCCTCCGGTTGCCAGGGTACGAAGCCGACGACATCCTCGCCACTCTCTGCCATCGCCACGCCGGACCCGGTCTCGATGTGTTTCTGGTCAGCCGCGACAAGGACCTCGACCAACTCCTCGGCGAGCACGTCCGCATGTACGACCCCGGCAAGGACCGCGAGATCGATGTGGCCGCCATGCAGGAGGAAAAGGGGTACACGCCCGCGCAGGCCATCGAGGCCCAGATGCTCATGGGCGACAGCACCGACAACGTTAAGGGCGTGCCGGGCGTCGGTCCCAAGAAGACGGCCCAACTGCTGCAGCAATACGGCTCGCTCGCCGAGATCATCGCCCACGCCGATGATCTGTCGCCAAAGCTGCGGGAGAACATCCTCGCCTTCCGCGACCGCATGGACGTGGTTCGCCAACTCGTCACGCTGAAGCCCGATGTCCCCATCGACTTCGATCTGGATGCCGCCGCCGTCGATCGCTTCGAGCCGACCGCAGCCGCCGACATCCTCCGCGAGCTCGGCCTCAACCGCCTCCTCGAACGCATCGGCCCCGCTCAGAGCCGCGACGGGAGGGCGAGGCTCCCGCCGAGCCAAGGCGACGAACAAAACCGCGACCCTGAACAGAGCCGCGACCGCCTGCCCTTTACGTCGCGAAGCGATGTCAAGGGTAAGGGAGCAGCACCCGTCCCCCACGACGGCCGCCCCGAATCCACGACCGACGCCCCACCTCCCAAGGCTCCTCGCCAACCCCCCGCCGACTTTGGCGACCTCTTCTCATCCCTCGCCGAAACTGACGCCGACGCCCCCGCCGGCTCTTTCCATGAACTTGCCCAGACCAACGCCGACTATCAACTCGTCGACTCGCTCGACGCCCTCGCCGATCTCGCCGACAAGCTCGCCCGCGTCCCCGCCTTCGCCTTCGACACCGAGACCACCGGCCTTGTCCCCGCCGCCGCCGATCTCGTCGGCCTCAGCATCTCCTGGCAGGCCGACACCGGCTACTATGTCCCCGTCCGCGGCGTTGGTAAGACCGTCCCCGTCGAGGCCGTCCGCGAACGCCTCGGCCCCATCTTCGCCGACGAGCGAATCCGCAAGTGCGGTCAGAACCTCAAGTACGACGTCGCCGTCCTGAAGGTCGCCGGCATCTCCGTCGCCGGCATCGACTTCGATTCGATGATCGCCAGCTTCCTGATCGACTCGATGCGCCGCTCCCACGGCATCGACGCCCTCGCCCACGACTTGCTCCACTATCGCAAGATCACGACCGAGGAGATGATCGGCAAGGGCAAGAACCAAACGACTTTCGACCGCATCCCTACCAACCGCGTCTGCCGCTACGCGTCCGAGGACGCCGACATCGCCTGGCGCCTCCGCCACGTTCTAGAACCGCGTCTGGATGAACCGGAGATGCTCGCCCTCTTCCGCGACGTCGAGATGCCCCTCGTCGAGGTCCTCGCCCAGATGGAGTTCCTCGGCGTCGCCGTCGACACCGAAGTCCTCGCCCGCCTCAGCAACCAGATGGCCGACCGCCTGGCCGAGCTCGAAAAGGAAATCCACGCCGCCGCCGGCCACCCGTTCAACATCAATTCAACCAAACAGCTCGCCGAGGTCCTCTTTGACGAACTCGGCCTGCCTGTCGCCAGACGCACCAAGACCGGTCGCTCCACCGACGCCGACGTGCTGGAAGACCTCGCCGCGCAGATCGCTGGTGCGAGAATCCCTGGCGCCGAAATCCCAGGTGCGGAAACCGCTGGTGCGAGAATCCCTTCTCGCACATCCATCCCCAAGCTCGTCCTCGAACACCGCGAGCTCTCCAAACTCAAGGGCACCTACGTAGACGCCCTTCCGGAGATGGTCTGCCCCCGCACCGGCCGCATCCATCCCAGCTTCCACCAAACCGGGGCTGTCACCGGCCGGCTCTCGTGCAGCGACCCCAACCTCCAGAACATCCCCATCCGCACGGAACTCGGCGCCCAAATCCGTCGCGCATTCGTCCCCGGCATCCCCGACTCCGTCCTCGTGAAAGCGGACTACTCCCAGATCGAGCTTCGCGTCCTCGCCCACCTGTCCGGCGACCAGGCCCTCGCCAAGGCCTTCCACGACGACGCCGACATCCACGCCTTCGTCGCCGCCCAGATCGAGGGCGTCCCCATCGCGGAGGTGACCAAGGAGCAGCGCAGCCGAGCCAAGACCGTCAACTTCGGCATCGTCTACGGCCAATCCGCCTTCGGCCTGTCTCGCCAGACGGGAATGCCCGTCAGCGACGCCAAGCTGTTCATCGAACGATACTTCAGCCGCTATCCCCGCATCCGCGGCTTCCTTGACGAGTGCATCGCCTTCGCCCGCCGGCACGGCTACGTCAAGACCATGCTCGGTCGCCGGCGAGCCATCCCCGACATCAACTCCCGCAACCAGACGGCCCGCAGCGCCGCCGAGCGTTTCGCCGCCAACACCGTCATCCAGGGTTCCGCCGCCGATCTCATCAAACGAGCGATGGTCAACATCCACCGCCGCATCCAAACCGAGCGCCGCCCCTCGCGGATGCTCATCCAGGTCCACGACGAACTAGTCTTCGAGGTCCCCAAGTCCGCCCTCGCCGTAGAAGCCCGGATGATCTCCGACGAAATGTCCTCCGCCCTGGCGATGACCGTCCCCATCAAAGTAGACGTCGCCAGCGGCCCGAACTGGCTGGACCTCAAATGAGTGTCCCGCACTTCTGAACAGAGCCGCGACCGTAAGGGAGCGGTACCCATCCAATCTCGACGGCCGCCCGATTCTGGCGTGCTCGCTGTCATACAGCCTTCGCTCTGAGTACACTTGCAGTGCTGAGTATCCACTCAGCGGGCACCGCAGACGGCGGTAACTCACAAGGTCGTGCGACGAGCCACGCATCATGAACGTCGACGAATGGAACGACGAAATGCTCTCGCTCACAAAGCAATGGGCGAACTACGAGGAGCGGGCGTATCCGCGCGGTTGGGCCGGCGTAAACATAGACGGTCATGAGCTCGTCCTGCTGGATGCCGACATCGCCCAACTTGTAACGTCCGTCATCAAACAAGGCCCGCTGAAGCAGGGAAGCGTGGCTTATCTTGCTCGTTTGACTGAATCGCTCAGATCGATTCTCCCTTCCATCACGGGAGAGGGTAGAGCATACTTCGAAGAACTCGCTGATCTCGCGGATGTGGCCGCTCATCTCTCGCGTAGCGCCGCGGGAGGTTGACTCAGCCAAGCGATCCACGAAAGGCCCGATCAATGCTCAAGCCTCTGCTCGCCGGGATGATGCTCGCCGCATGTTGCCAGTTCCTCGCAGGCTGCTCGCGGTTCGCTTCGACCGGCGCCCTGTCGCTCAACGTCATGTCCTTCAACATCCGCTACGCCGCCGCCGATGACGGGGCCAACGGCTGGAACAATCGCCGCGACTTCGTCGCTGAGACGATCCGCGCCCACGACCCCGATATCATGGGCCTGCAAGAAGCCCTGGCCTCACAGCTCGCCGACCTGCGGGCCGCCCTCCCCGGCTACTCCGTGGTCGGCGTCGGGCGGGATGACGGCGTCGCCGCCGGCGAATTCGCCCCGATCCTCTATCGAAGTCGGCGTTTCACACTGCGAGATCAAGGCCATTTCTGGTTAAGCGAACACCCCGAAACCCCCGGCAGCGTCGGCTGGGACGCCGCCCTCCCGCGAATCGCCACCTGGGTGCGTCTGAGCCCCGCTGACGCCCCCGACCGCGAACTGCTCGTCCTTAATACGCATATGGACCACCAGGGCCAACGAGCCCGCCTCGAATCCGCCAAGTTGATCCGCCGATTCGTCGAGACCTCCGGCCAGTACCCGCTCATCATCCTCGGCGACTTCAACTGCGACCCGGCCTCCGAACCCTACCGCGCCCTGACCGGCGGCACCGCCGCCCCCGGCCCGCTCACCGACGCCTTCTCAACCGTGAACGACTCCGGCGGCACCTACCACGCCTTCACCGGCATCGCCCTCGGGGGCCGGATCGACTGGATCCTCTTCGACCGCCGGTTCGAATGCCTCATCGCCTCGGTGGATCGCCGCTCCTCGGCCGGCCGGTATCCTTCCGATCACTTCCCGGTCGCGGCGGCATTGCGGCTAAGACACTGACGGCTCGCCCTTGCCCGAGGGGCGAAGAAGATCGCAGGCGAGATGTCCTCGGCCCTGCGGATGAACGTCCCCTCGGGGTCGGCGATGCCTCCGGTTCCAAATGACTCGATCTGTTCCGTCCGCAGTATCCAGAGTGGCTGCCGCGAATTGCTTTTGCGGACTTCTTCTCCCCCACCCCAAGCCGGGCCTCCGCCGAAATTTTATCAGACCGTCGTGATCCCCCCGCATCCGGCCAAACTGTTTCGTACCTTTTAGATACGTGCAGCCCGGCCAATGGACTGCGCGATCGCCCTGAGGAGGCCTTATGCGCACGTCGGTACGGACACTTTGCTCGTTAACGATCTTGGCGGCAGGGACGGTCTCTTTGCTTGCCCCGGGTCGGCTTGCCGCCGATCCAGTTGTCTGGTTCGATCCATCTGGCGGCTACAAGAGCTTCACCGAGCTGCATACCGCCTACGACGTCTTCCTGGGGCCGGACCTGAACCGGATCGACTTCGGATTACTCACCGAAGGCGTCAAACTGGACAAGCAGTACAAGGCTGATTTCGGCGTCACCTTCCTGAACACCGGCGGCGGCCGCTACGATGCCTACTCCGGCATTCGTCCGGAGGGAGGCGCCTACGTTGAGCACTTGACAGGCTACGACGGCTCATACATGCCGCACGGCAACAAGGTGTACCTCAAGTTCGACAACAACCTGGCGGCTACTCCCTTCACCATCTTGTTCGACGAGCCGGTCTCTCAGGTCGGCTCCTTCCTGGCCGTCGGCAAGGAAGGCAGCGTGCACAGTTTGACCATTACCGCCTATGACGTGGCGGGGCGTATCCTTGGACGGCAGGTGGTTGACTCCTGGCTTTGGGACGAGAAAGACGACAAGCAGAACTTCGAAACGTTCTTCGCCTTGCAGGCAAACTCACCACTGATTTCCCGCGTGGAAATACTGAACAACTCGCACACCGATTTTTCCAACGCCCCGGTGGTCGACAGCCTGGCATTCGGGAGGGCGGTGCCTGAGCCAGTGTCGCTGGCCTTCCTGGCCGCCGGTGCGTCAACACTCTGCCGACGACGACGACGGTTGTAGTCCGCCTGCGGGCTAGGGCATTTCACGATTGCTCGTAGCGTCGGCCCCCGTGGCCGACGGGAACACCATGTGCGCCCCCTTGCAAGATTGCCCCCCGACAAGGGGACGCCTCATGCCACACCCAATCGTGAAATGCTA
This sequence comes from uncultured Planctomycetaceae bacterium, assembly GCA_964470125.1. Taxonomy (GTDB): domain Bacteria; phylum Planctomycetota; class Phycisphaerae; order UBA1845; family UTPLA1; genus DATKKX01. The sequence continues at coordinate 16,113 of CAYYBO010000014.1, forward strand.
TAATAAAGCAACAAAGCTGCGGGCGGGCCGATTCAAACCGGCGAAACTGGCTGGTCCGCCCGACGATCGCGGCCATCGACGGCCACGAAAGCCGGGGACAGCAGCCGACGAGGATGTCGGCGGCGACATGACACAGTGGCGGGGTTACGCGCGGTGGGTCACGGCGGCGCGAAACAGCGGGCCGACCTTCGGCGGGTGGGACATGATTTCGGTCAGGTGATAGTCCAACAGTTCGAACGCCTGCATCGTCGTCGTGAGATCGTCTCTATGCGGGTGGGCGTGATCGCCGGGGCGCGCATGGGCCGCGTTGTCTGGGTGTGCGCAGGCGGTTTCGGCAAACGGGGCGGCGGTGGCGTTATTGAGCAATCGCACGGCCGCCGGCGTGATGCGGCGTTTCTCGATCACGGACGGCTCGCAGTCGCGGCAGACGGCGCCTCCCTCGCGAGAACTGAAGTACAGTGGGCCCGGCCCGCCGACGGGCTGATGGCAGTTCACGCAGTGGTTCAGGTCGGGCCGCAGACCGATCTCCCGCAGCAGCAGCCAGAGGTATTGCACGAGGGCAAGGGGCGGTGTCTGATCGGCCAGGGCGAGTAGGAGGGCTGACAGGCCGTCGAACAGGCCGGGATGTGGGTCGTGGGCCTCGGTGAGTTGGGCGGTTACGTCGGCGGCGTATTGGGCGGCGTAGCAGCGAGGGAGGTCGAGCCGCAGATGAGGGAAGGTCTCTTGCTGATGCCACTCGGTGAGGACCGCCAGCGTTCCGTCCTTGTCCGGCCGTAGCGAGAAGACGACCTCGCCCAACTCAAGCAGGTCGATGGCGTGGCCGCCGCCTTTCTTCGTCGCTCTCTTGACGCCCTTGGCGATGAGCCGCTGCGGGCCGTGATTGCGGGTGAGAATGGCCAGGACCTGCGAGGTTTCGCTGTAGTCCAAACGGCGGAGGACGAGGGCGGCATCCTTGACCAGGGCCATGGTCGCGACCCTCCTTTCGTGATCCGGCGAGACGCGGGGCGGGTCGTGTGGCCACACCCAGCCCACGGAACGTCATTCTCGATAGGGCCAGACGCCCGCGGCGTGGAGCCAGTCCCCTTCTGCGACGGGCTGCTAGTACTACAACGCTATGTTCATTCTTGCCCCAGCGGGGCAAAGGACCGTAGCCACGGGTGGAGTCCGCCGCAGGCGGACGGAACCCTTGGGTGCGTTATCGTTCATAACGGTTCCGCCCCGGAGGGGCGGCGGAACTCCCTTGATGGAAGGCCTGCCATAGCGTCGGGTCAGAGCCTTCCTCCGCCCCTGCCGGGGCGGGAAGACAGAAGCACGCTCGATTCCACGGGTTCCGCGTCGCGGGGCTTCGCCTCCGCGACGCTCCACCCGTGGCTACGATCCTTGGCCCCTCCGGGGCCAGGCAGTAGTTGACGTAGATCACGGTGCAACTCATAGCGTTGTAGTACTAGCCGCCGGCGGCGTCGTTGTATTCCTCGCTCCAGGCCATTTGGATGGCCTCCAGCTTCGCCTCATTGGATGCGGTGGGATCGTCGCCGAAGTCGGGCAGCTCCACAACCCATTTATGCAGGTCGGTGAAGCGAACCGTGAGAGGGTCAACGTTCGGCATCTTCTCGTGGAGGAGGATGGCAAGGTCCTCGGAGTCGAGCCAGGTCAGTTTCTGGGCCATGATGATTCCTCGCTGGCATGGCATCATGCCTGGAATAGCTCTCGTATGATCAGCGTCGGCTACAGGGGGCGGGCGCTACCGCCGCCGCTACTTGGGTTGCGGCCTCGCGGCGTTGTGGTCGTTTTGTGTCGTCATCGAGTCCGCGCCGTGAGGCTCGCGGGCCAGATTACGGTTCCAAGCCGGGATGCGGACGCGAATAGTGCAGGACCCGTCCGGCACGCACTGGCAGGCCAAACGGCTGTTCGGCTTCAGATCGTACGCCTCCTCCAATTGATCCTCTTCCTCGTCGGTGGACTCGCTGCAACTCCGCTCACCCTCTAGCACGTGTACGTGGCAGGTGGCACAGGCACAGACACCCCCGCAGGCGTGATCTAACTCGATGCCGTGGGCGAGGCAGATGTCCAGGATTGAACCTGGCAGGCCGTGGTCGCCGTAGGGCAGCCTGGCGGGTTCGACCTCGATGGCGTGCTCGCGGCCCTCCTCGTCAGTGACGCGGAGCGTGTAAGGCTGCTTGGGCAGGGCCGCGTCTTGTTGTTTGATGTACGGATTCTGGCCGCCCATGATGCTACTCCCAAACCAGCATTGACAAGCCTCGGACTTCAGCCTGGGCGGCGCCGGAAGACGAGCCGCGCTCGTAATCTGATCGCCTACCCGCCGCCAACAGATCGGCGTGACGCAGTCGAACAACCGCACGGGCTGAAGCCCGTGGCTCTTCGTTCTAGGTCGCCGTCGTTCTTGCCGAGGTCTGAGGCGCCGCGCCGCGCAACGCCTCGGCAATGGCGACGTTGGCCAACGGCACGGTCATCTTACCGAAGCGATCCAGCTCGACGTAGAGCTTCTCGGGATCATCCGACGTCGCCGCTAGCTCGCGGAGGCTCTTCATCGCTTGCTCCAAGGCGGCTCGCTCGCCCGGCGGAAGTAGATGACCGTGCTTGGCCAGTGTCTGCTCCGTTCTGCCGGTGTCGAATTCGACCTGATTGCGCAGGTCGATGAACCGGTGGGCGGTCATGTCCTGGCGGGCGAATTTGATGGACTCCAGGTCGATCCGCTTGACTTCCTCGCGGGTCAAGCCGTGCGAGGGAATCACCTGCACGCTGGCCTGGGCGCCGGAGCGGGTTTCCTTGGCGGTGACGTTGAGGATGCCGTTGGCGTCAATGAGGAACTGCACTTCGATCTTGGGCAGCCCGGCGGGCATGGGCGGGATGCCGCGAAGGTCGAAGGTGGCCAGGCTGCGGCAGTCTCGGGCCAACTCGCGCTCGCCCTGCAACACGTTGATCTTCACGTTGGTTTGGCCGTCCACGAAGGTGGTGAACCGCTCGGTCGCCTGGCAGGGGATGCGGGTGTTGCGCATGATCAGCTTGCCCATGGCCCCGCCCATGGTCTCAATGCCGAGTGACAGCGGAGTAACATCGAGGAGGAGCATGTCACTGCGGCGGCCGGTCAGGACCTGCCCTTGCACGGCGGCGCCGAGGGCCACGACTTCGTCGGGGTTCAAAGCGGTGTACGGCTCGGTCCCGAAGAACTCCCTGACCCGCCGACGCACCAGCGGGATGCGGCTCGATCCGCCGACCAGCACCACGCGGCCGATTTCCCCGGGCCGCATCTTGGCGTCCGCCAGGGCGTGGCGGCAGGAAGCGATGGTCCGCTCAACGAACGGCTCGATTAGGGCCTCGAATTCGGTGCGGGATATCTTGCGGCGATAGACGCGGCCGGCGCCCAGGTCCAGTTCGATGTCGGCGGACGGAGCGTCGCTGAGGCGGATTTTTAGTTGTTCGGCGAACAACCGCAGGGCTTGCTTGGTGCTTGGCGCATCTATATTCAAGCCAAACTGGTCGGCGACTTCTCGTTGAACCAGACCGATGATCGTCCGGTCCAGGTCGTCGCCGCCGAGGTGCGTGTCGCCGTGGGTGGAGACAACCTCGAAGACGCCACCTGTCAAACGGAGAATACTGATGTCGAAGGTGCCGCCGCCCAGATCGTACACCGCTATCACTTCGCGGCTCCCGCCGCCGGACGGTCCTCGGTCGCCGCTGCTTGAGCACTTGGACTTATCGCCGACAACCAGGCTGAGGCCCCCGGCAGTTCGCGCGGACAGTTCGGGGCGCGCCCCTATTCCATAGGCCAGGGCCGCCGCGGTCGGTTCGTTGACTATCCGCACAACGTCCAAGCCGGCAATCTCGCCCGCGTCACGCGTGGCCTGGCGTTGGGCATCGTCGAAGTAGGCGGGCACGGTGATGACCGCCCGGCGGACAGGATGGCCGAAATGAGCTTCCGCCCGCCCTTTCAGTTCTCGCAGGATGATGGCGGATATCTCCTGGGGGGAATAAAGCCGATCGTTGATGTTGACCTTGACGGCGTCACGTTCACCGCGGACGACTTGGTAGGCCAGGTGTGGCAGCTCGTTCTTGAGGTCCTCGACGCCCAGACCCATCAGGCGCTTGACAGAATAGACCGTGTGCTCGGGGTTCTCGACGGCATGCCGTCGGGCCTCCCAGCCGATGCTCACTTGCCCGTCGGGCCCGAAGCCGAGAACCGACGGCACACGGCCGTCGCCGTCGGCGTCGCGGAGCAAGTGCGGTCCGCTCTCGTCGGCGTAAGCTACGAGGCTGAAAGTAGTGCCGAGGTCGATGCCGATGATGATATCCGCGTGATGGTCGTTGTTGCTCATGGTGTTGTCATCGCGCCCTGCATCCATGGTTCAAACAGAGCCGCGACAGTGAAAGAGCGGTCGCGCCCAATCGGGCAAGCCTTTGGCCCTTCGCGGCTCGCCGTTCTCTCCCGTGGTGTCGGCCCTCCGCCTGCCCCTTTACGTCGCGAAGCGACCTCAAAGGCAGCCGACGTGGAACCGGAGTCGGCGCCGATCCGCGTCCTGCGTCGGCTACAGGGAGGCGACGTCACGAATACGCGTCTGCGGATTCTCAGCCGATCGACACTATCCTGTCTGGGCCAGCAGGTTATTGAAGTACTTCATGGCGTTCAATTGGAGGCGAAGCCCCTCCTTGGCTTCTTCCGTCGCCGTGGGCAGGGTCTTGCAGATTTCGGCAATCCTGCGCTCCGCCGTCATTCTCTTCTCGGTCGCCTTGGTCTTCACCGCCTCGATGCCGGCCCTGTCGCCTCCGGCCTTGGCTGTTTCAAGCTCTTCACGGAGCAGCATCACCTCGGCGAGCAGGTCTTGCGGCACGCGCTTGTCTTGAGTGGAGGACTTGCCGCCCATGCACTCCAGGAGGTATTCCGCTCGGTGAAGCGGGTTCCGCAGGACGTCATAAGCGCTGTTGACCGATGCAGAGGCCCGCAAGGCAAAGGCCTGCATCTCCTCGCCGGCCGTGGCGTACTTGTCCGGGTGGATGTTCCGGCTGATAGTGAGGTACTTCTCTTCCAACAGGTCAAGGTCCAACTGGTAAGTCTGTGGAAGGCCGAAGAGCTCGAAATAATTGGCCCCCTGCACATGGGCCAGCAATTCGTGGCAGTCGTCGCAAGGGAAGGGCGTCTGCTGCAGAGCTTCGCAGGCGCCGCACTTCGCGGGAACAGCGGTCTTGTCGGAATCAATCATGCCGGATGCCGAATTCATGAAAATCCGCCTCGTATGCGGGTCGCGGGACAACAGGAAAGGGCCTCTCCTTCCGTTCTGAAGGACGCGGCCTCGCCCCGCGATGGTCCCTAGCCGCTGAAGCTGCTGCCGCAGCCGCAAGTGTGGGTCGCATTCGGATTGTTGAACACGAAGCCGCGGCTCATGATCTCGTCCTTGAAATCGACCGAGGTGCCCTCGAGGTAAATCAGGCTCTTGGGGTCACAGATTACCTTTATGCCCCGGACCTCCCACTCCTCGTCCATCTCATTCTTGTGCTCGGTCAGATCGAGGACGTAATTGAAGCCGCTACACCCGCCGCCCTTCACGCCCACGCGGAGATAGGTCTTACCCTTCTCGAGCTTCTGCTGCTCGATGATGGTGTTGACTTCCTGTGCTGCACGTTCCGTCAATTCAAGCGCCATTGGCTAGACACTCCTGCCCACGTATCGGATCCTCGGCTGGGCTGCTCCTCGCCCGAGCGACCTCGAAGACACCGCCTCGGTGTCGATCATCGAGCCGCCGCGCGGGCGGAGGCCCGAGGCTCGGTTTCATCGGCCCGTGGTTCAGACCCCACCAACCGCAGGTCGGGCTGGGCTTCTCGCTTCGCCTGAAAGTCCTTGATGGCCGCCCGGATGGCGTCTTCGGCGAGCACGCTACAATGGATCTTCACCGGCGGCAACGACAGCTCCTTGACAATGTCGGTGTTCTTGACTTCCAGGGCCTCCTCGACGGTCTTGCCCTTGATCCACTCGGTGGCCAGTGAGCTGGAGGCGATCGCCGAGCCGCAGCCGAAGGTCTTGAACTTCGCGTCGATGATGCGGCCTTCATCGTCGCACTTTATCTGCAGCTTCATCACGTCGCCGCACTCCGGGGCGCCGACGACGCCAGTACCGACGTTTGGATCGTTCTTGTCGAGCGTGACGTCGTTTCGGGGGCTGTGGTTGTTGTAGTTATGTTTATTGATATAAGCCATAGGTTTTGCTCCCAGGTCTTGGTTTCTTCCATCCTGCGTCGGTCACCGGGCGCCGACGCCACTTCACCTCGTCTGCCCTTTAGGCCGGTCACGGGCCCGACGGCAGCACGGTTAGTGGGCCGCCCATTGCACTTTGCTCAGGTCGATTCCTTCCTGAGCCATTTCGTACAACGGGCTCATGGCCCGCAGCTTTTCAACGGCCGACGAGACGCGCTCGACGGCATAATCGACTTCCTCCTCGGTGGTGAATCGCCCCACCGAAAATCGGATCGAGCTGTGGGCCAAGTCATCACCGACGCCGAGGGCCTTGAGTACGTAGCTCGGCTCCAGCGACGCGCTGGTGCAGGCCGAGCCGGAGCTGACGGCGATGTCGTTGAAGCCCATCATCAGCGACTCGCCCTCGACGTACAGGAAACTGATGTTCAGGTTGTTGGGAATTCGCTGCGTGGGATGGCCGTTCAGGTAAATCTGGTCCAGCCTTGCGAATAGCCCGTCCTTTAGACGATCTCGCAGGGCTGCGACCCGCCTGATTTCCTCGGCCTGCTCCCGCACGCAAAGCTCGGCGGCCATGCCCATGCCGACGATCGCCGGGACGTTCAATGTCCCGCTGCGCATGCCGCGCTCGTGACCGCCGCCGTGAAGCACGGGCTCGCATCGGACTCGGGGATTGCGGCGGCGCACGTACAGCGCCCCAATGCCTTTGGGGCCGTAAATCTTGTGGCCCGAGCAGCTTAGTAGGTCGATGCCGCACTCATCCACGTCGATCGGCATCTTGGCGAAGGTCTGGCAGGCGTCGGTGTGGAAGAGGACGCCTTTCTCCTTGCACAACCGCCCGATCTCCTTGATCGGCTGGATGGTGCCGATCTCGTTGTTGCCGTGCATGATCGACACCAGGATGGTCCGGTCGGTCATGGCCTCGCGGACCTGCTCCGGATGGACCGTGCCGTGCTTGTCTGGCTTTAGGAAGGTCACTTCGCAGCCGTGCTGCTCCAGGTACTTGCACGGGTCGATGACCGCCTTGTGCTCCGTTTCCTGAGTGATGATGTGGTTGCCTTTATCGCGATACATCGCCGCGACGCCCTTGACGGCGATGTTGTTGGACTCCGTGGCTCCGCTGGTCCAGATGATCTCCTTGGCGGTGCCCCCGATAGCCGCGGCGATCTGGTCGCGGGCTTTCTCCACGGCCTCCTCGGCCTGCCAGCCAAAGGCGTGACTTCGGCTGGCAGCATTGCCGAAACGGTCCTGGAAGTACGGGAGCATCGCTTCGAGCACGCGAGGATCAACCGGCGTCGTCGCGTTGTAGTCCATGTAGATCGGCAGTCTCATGCAATGGTCTCCGTCTTTGCCTCGGCGCTCTTGGCCATGTGGGCCGCCGCGCGACCGCCGTAATCCTCGTCGAAGGCGATCTGGGCGAGGCTTACTTGCTTCAGGAAGGCGTTGAGTTGGTTATGCACCTTGCGGACCGGCCGAGAGACCGGGCACGTGGCCATCAGGACACAGGGGTCTCGAGGGCCGTCGCCCTTGGCTGCGCACTGCACAAACCTGACCGGCCCTTCAATAACGGCAATGATGTCGGCGAGCGTGATCTGCTCCGCGGGAAGGGCCAGGGTGTAGCCGCCCTTAGCGCCTCGGAGAGACCTAACAAGCTCGCCTTGGCAAAGAATCTTGAGCACGTTCATCAATAATGCTGAGGGCACATGGAACTGCTCGGCGATCTCCCGGGCCGTGCAGACCGCCTGGGGCCGCTGAGCCATGTAGCTCAGAGCCAGGATTGCATAGTCGGTCTTCTTAGTGAGCTGTAGCATGCTGCCATCGTCCTCGCGTTAGCCATTCAAAGATGGCTTGGCTTTGTTGCCCTTCATCGTCAATATAGTACTAGAGCGGTACTATTTCAAGCTTCTGATTTCGGGCGAGCTTGTCGGCCGGGAGGAATAATCCTAAACATCTACACGCAAATATGTTGCGCTGGTTGGCCGTTGTCCCATAACGATGCCCAGAGAAGACTGAAGGATATTTTGGTCTGCAGAGCACGCCCACTGCCCAGCCCGGATTCTGCCGGCAGAGACGATTGATCGGCGCCCCGTTACCCGCCAATATGCCAAGGAGCCAGGAAGATCGTACGCGCGTGACTGCACGAAATGAAAACCTTGCGGTACTCACCAACTCCCATCGACATCGTCCTCCTGGCGATGCACGAGTCTCTGCAGGCCCGCGGTTACTGCGGTCTGCCGGTCATGTTGATCGCGGACCTTGAGGGCCCATTGCCTTGCGAGCGGATGACCGACGCCGTCAGGCAGGTCGGCCGACTCTACCCCGCGTTTTCAGCCCGCATCCGATTCTCGCCGGTCCTGCGGCGGGCGAGCTGGGCAATAGAGCCGGCCTCGCCGGGTGAGGACGCCATCGTCTATCAACATCAACTGGTTGGCCCGTCCGGCTCAGCCGCGCACGAGTTCCTGAGGCAGACACTGGACGACCCGGTGGACCTCGTGCACGGGCCGTCGGTCAAGATCGTGCATGTGCAACTGGCCAACGATAGGCATCAGCTTGCCTTGCGCTGGGCGCACCCGCTCATGGACTTGGAGGGGGCGTGCTTGTTGCTCCGTGAGTTGCATCGACTCATGCGTGGAGAACCGCCTCTCCTCGGGCGTGATCCTCGTGCCTTCCTTCCTCGCCCCTTTCCCTGGCGACTGCCCGGCTCGTTTCTCCGCGTGTGGCAAGGCCGCGCTCGCCACGCCTATCAGGACAGCTTTCGCCAGCCGCGGATCGTCGCCAGGCCGGAGAAAGGGCGGAAACGCGTCGAGTTCATCTGGCGGCGATACGAGGCCGCGGCTCGCTGTAACTTTGAAGCCTTCGCCCGTGAGCACGCGACTGCCGGTCCGCTACGTTACTCCCGGGCTCTCATGATCGGCCTGGCGCGGGTGTACGTCGCCATGGCAACGGAGCGCGGGCGTCCTCGCGACCATTATTTGTTTTCACACGCCCTGCCTTTGCCGCGCTCCGGCCCGCGTCCCGGGGTCCACGGCAACTACGTGACCATCCCCTGGATCATTCTTCCGGCCGGTTGCATCGGTGATTGGCCCCGGGCGGACGCCGAAGTGACGCACCAGTTTGCCGACTATCACGCCAAGCACCGCGACGAGGCCATGTGGGAGATGTCGCGGGCCACGGCGCGTTGGCCCTTCTCCTTGACTCGTTTCGTGGCCAAGCACCGCATCCCCCGTGGTGCCGCTTCCTGCACCGGCTATCGGTTCGATGACACCGTGCGACGGCTGGGGGAGGCAACGATCACCAATCTGACAGGGGCGGGGCCACCCAACTGCCACCCTGGTTGGATCATCGCGAACACCACGTTCCAGGATTCCATGACCCTCTCGTTGACTTTCTTTGAAGATTACCTGGACTTGGCCGGCGCTCGCGAGATTCTCGATAGACTTGAGGCCGAGGTCGAATTGCGCAGTTAAGCCCGTCGGCTGATCCAACCGCCGCCCAGCACTTTGTCGCCACGATAGAACACCATTGCCTGTCCAGGCGTTACTGCTGTCTGTGGATCGTTGAACACCACGCAAACCTCATTGCTCGCTCGCGGGGTCACCTCCGCCGGCGCCGCCGCGTGGCTGTAGCGGATTTGCACCTCCGCCCGAAACAAGGACGTCGGCGTCGAGATCAGCCAACTCACTTCGGTCGCCTCAGCACTCTTGGCTAACAGCGCCGACTTCGGCCCAACGACCACCGTCCCGCTCTCCTGCTCCAGGTCGGTCACGTACGCCGGCTCGCCCAGAGCCACGCCCAATCCTCGCCGCTGGCCGATGGTGAAGTTCGGCAGGCCGTCGTGCCCGCCGAGGTCGCGTCCGTCCACGTGTCGAATGCGTCCCGGCTTGAACGCATCCTCCCGACGAGCCCGGACCACTCGGGCGTAATCGCCGTCCGGCACGAAGCAGATGTCCTGCGACTCCGGTTTGTCGTGAAGCGTCAGGCCAAACCGTCGGGCCTGCTCTCGCACCTCGTCCTTGGTCAGGTCTCCCAACGGAAAGCGTGCGCGGCTTAGTACGGCCGGGGCGACGCTGAAGAGGACGTACGACTGGTCCTTCGCCAAAAACCGAGCTCGAGCGAGCACCGGGCGGCCTCCCTCCATCGCTACCCGCGCGTAATGGCCGGTCGCGATTGTCTGCGCTCCGATGGCGTCGGCGTACTCCGCCAGCTTGCCGAACTTCAGCCACTGGTTGCATAGAATGCACGGGTTCGGCGTTCGTGCCGCCGCGTATTCGTCGGCGAAGTAGTCGATCAGCCTGGCGAACTCCTTCTCGAAGTTGAGCACGTAAAAGGGAATGCTCAGCTTGGCGGCGACCATCCGCGCATCGGTCGCGTCGGCGATCGAACAGCAGCCTCGACGGCTCTCGCGGGCTTGCCGGCCAACTCGCATCGCCATCCCCTCGGATGATGCGACCGTCGTGGGTTCAATCTCATTCGAAGGGTTCGGGGTCCGCGGCGAGGCGATCTGCTCGTTTCCCAGGCGCATGAAGACGCCCACAACGTCAAAGCCCTGCTCCTTGAGCAGGCAGGCCGCCACGCTGCTGTCAACGCCGCCGCTCATGGCCACGAGGACTTTCTCCGACCGCTTCATGCCCACAGTCTAGAGCGTGAAACCCTCGGCGGGCAAACGGCGCCCGATCCGGTGCATCCTCGCTTCACGCTCGACTCGAGGCGGGCACGGCGAGAGACACAGCGGCGTCTTCTTGACCGGCGACCAGGCAGGGTAATTCGTCGGAGTGACTCTCCAACCAGGTTGCCGCCACGTCGGCGATGACGGGATCAAACTGGGTCCCCCCCCCATGGCGGAGTTCTCTGCAAACCC
>CAYYBO010000015.1:0-15237 GCA_964470125.1 uncultured Planctomycetaceae bacterium
CCTTCCCGGGGTTACTTTCGGCAACGCTGCGGTGGTGATTAAATCGACAGACTCGAGACAGGCTGGGCCACCCGCCCTGGGACGGGCTGGATCACGCGCCCTGGGACAGGCTGGGTGCCCCGCAGCCTGGAACGGGCTGGATCACGCGCCCGCGTCCCGCTGGGCGCCATGCAGGGCGGGCCGCGCCCGCCCCGCTCGGCTCATGGGGGAATGAATAATGAACAAGCGAGGAGCCTTCACTTATGTTGAGTTGATGATCGTCGTGCTGGTGATGGCCATTCTCACGCTGGGCGTGGTGGCCAACGGCGGCACGGCCGGCAGGGAGCACGGCAGGCTGGCCGGTGAGCGGTTTGCCGCCGACGTCGCCTATGCAAGGAGTCTCTCCATCGCCAGGCCGGACGATCCGGTGGTCATCAAGGTCGACGTGTCGGGCAACAGCTACTGGCTGGCCAGATCGGCCACTCCGGATACGCCAATCACGCATCCAAGCACGAAGAAGCCTTACCTGGTCAGCTTCGGCGGCGCCGGAAACTCCGGTCTGACCAGCGCCCAGTTGCTCGCCTGCGATTTCGGCGACGATGCCGTACTCGCCTTCGACGGCATGGGCGACACCGATCAACAAACCGCCGCATTGTTCCAGGTGACCTCCGCCGGGCAGGAATACGAAGTCTCCGTGCAATCCGCTGGAAGCAGAACGACTGTCACCAAGGGCATTACAAAGCAGTTAGTGGCTGATCCCGAGTTGGTGGACTTCACACCGATTCCGGCCGGGAACTAGGTACAGCCGCCACGGCGCCGCGGCCCGGGCGGCGTCCGCTGCGTCGACCGGCATCGCCGACGCCGGGCCGACGTCGTTGTCGGCCTTCTCCTCCGTCCGTGTGGGCGCGGAGGGGTTGAAAACGTAGGAGGCAAACGTGTTGCGGCCGCGCAAGAAGTATGGTCCGATCGGTCTGGATCTCGGCGCGTCCTGCGTGAAGATGTTGCAGCTTGCCGAAGAGGACGGCCAGCCGGCCGTTGTCGCGGCGGCGCACCATCAGTTTCCGGTCTCCCTCGATGATCCCGGCCGGCGGGCGGCCACCATGCAAGCGTTTATCAGCGAGGCACTGCGCCGTCATCCCTTCCGCGGCCGGAAGGCGGTCGGCTCGCTGGGTACCAGCAGCTTTCAAATGAAGAGCGTCCGGCTGCCGCCGATGCCCGCGGAGGACCTGGCTGGGGCGGTTGAGTTCGAGGCCAAGGACCGGTTCGAGCTGGGCGGGCGGACGGCCCAGGTGCGACACATCGCCGCCGGCGAAGTCCGGCACGGCAATGAGATCAAACAAGAGATACTCGTTCTGGCCGCTTTCGACGACGAGGTTCAAGAGCGGTTGCGGCTCATGGAAAGCTGCAAGCTGGAGCCGCAGGCCCTGGACATCACGCCTTGCGCGGTGGCCCGCAGCTTTGCCCGCTACCTTCGCCGGGCGGAAGACGCCTCGGCGATCAACGTGTTCATGGACGTCGGTTGGCGGGGGACGTCGATCATTATCGCCCGGGGTTCGGAGCTGGCCTTCCTGAAGGTGATCGACGTCGGGGGAGAGCACTTTACGGCGGCGGTGGCCAAGGCGTTGGACGTCTCCAAGGAAGAGGCGGCGGAGTTGCGGATGAGGATCATGCACGGGGCCGGCGGGCGGCGGTCTTCCGACGCCGTGCCGGTGCCAAACGACGTTATGGCCGCCGCCTCCGACGCGGTGCGGCCCCTGGCCGAGCGGCTTTCTCGCGATTTGCAGTTGTGCTTGCGTTATTTCGCGGTCACGTTTCGCGGACAGCGGCCGGACAGCTTGACCTTCGTGGGCGGCCAGGCCCATGAACCTTCATTGTCCGCGATCATCGGCGAGGCGGTGGATATTCCCTGCATGATCGGCCAGCCCTTGCGCGGCGTCGGCCGCCTTGGGCTGATCGGCGGATACGACCGGCGGACCTTCCAGCCGGCCTGGACGGTGGCGTGCGGCCTGGCGCTGCGGGGATTTGAATGGACGCCGGCGGCCGGCGCCGCGAAAACGGAGCCCGCGGCTTCTTCGCTGGCGGCGTCGGTTTCGAGCGGGCGGAGCGGCTGAGCATGAAGGACTGTGATTTCATCCCGCAGGACTATCACGCGACGCGGTTGATGAAGGCCGCGATCAGACTGCGCGCCGGGTGCGTCAGCGCCTTGGTCGCGATCATGGCCGTCTGGGTCGTGGCTCATCACAGTCATGTTTCCTCGGCGAAGGCCATGCTGCCCGAGATTGCCAGGCAGCAGGAGCAAGCCGAGATTCACCTGGCGAAGAAGGCCGCCATGGAGGCGGAGCGCGAGGAACTCAAGGACTTCTGCCGATTGCTGACCGAACTGGAGGCCGGCGTCGACCTGGTGCCGGTGCTCAGCGAGATCAGCCGCCGCATGCCGGAGTCGGTGGTGCTGGTGGAGTTGCTCGCCGCCTGCCCGTCATTGGAGAGGTTTTCTGTCGAGGAGCAGCCGGGCAAGTCGGTCGAGCCTGCCGTTTCCACGAGTAAGGCGGCGGTTGCGGCGCCGGCTCTGCCCATGCCCGCGAGGGATGATCAGAATCCCGTCGCGAAACTGCTGGTGCGAGGCATCGCGGTGGACAACGCCGACGTGATGAGGTTCGCGGCGGCCCTGGAGGGTTCACCGTTGTTCGATCGCATTCAGCCGGAGGTGAAAGGGCCGACGGCGTGGGCCGGTCGCCGGGCGCAGTCGTTTGAATTGACCTGTGAGCTGGTCAGGCAGGAGGTGAGCAAGCAGTGAGCGTGCTCAAGCTGAATCTGGCGGTTGTGCTGGTGGTGTGCGTGCTGACCATAGCGTTCGGGCTGGGGTTACTGCGGCCGGGTCTTAGCGAGCTGCGGGCTTGTCAAGACCAGATCGCCGACGAACAGGCGAAGGTCCAGGAATCTCAGAATCAATTGGGCAGCATTGGGGACCTTTACGCCTCGATCATGCAGCTTGACGAGGAGGTCAGGAATTTCCGAGTGCGTCTGCCGGTGGAGCGGCGTTTCGGGGAGTTTCTCAGCGAACTCTCGCGCAGCCTGGACAACAGCCGGATCACTGACTACATGGTTCAGCCCAAGCCGGTACTGAAAGTGGAGGCTTTGACGCTGCCTGAATCGCTGAAGCTGGCGGCGGGGATGAGCATCCTGCCGGTCAACGTCTCGTTTCGGGGTACGTTCGCCCAGGCGTTTGAGTTTCTATCCGAGGTCGAACAGCTTCCCCGGCTGGTGCGGGTCGAGGCGTTGAAGTTGATCAACGACGAGAATCGCCCCGGCAAGGTAAGTGTCGAAGTGACGCTGCACACTTACCAGTACGAGGGTAACTCCGGATCGCGCGGAGGAGGACGATGAGAACGCCGGAGAACAACGCGAGCCTCGGCCTCGTCCAGAAGGTGAGACAGGAGCTGGCCGCCAACCGCCTCAAGGCCGCGGTTCTCGGGGGGCTGGCACTGGTGTTCATCGGAGTACTGATTAAGGCCCTGGTTTCCGGCTCCTCGCCTGAATCAGCCGTAGCGGAGGTCCCGGCGGTCGTCGCGAGCACGCCCGCATCCCCGCTTGAGCCCGTGATTCGACCGGTTCCGGAGCCTCCGGCCGCGGAACGGCCGGCGACGGCCGAGAGCCTTCCACAATCGCTCCCCTGGTCGTCGTTGTCCGGCGGCGCTCGGCCGGTATTGCCAGACAAGCAGATGCGCGCTGTTTCGGTGCGGGGTCTTCCCCGAACGTTGGAGCGCGACATTTTCGACAGCACCGACTGGACATGCTTCTCGCCGGATTTCGGCATGCTTCCAGGTAAGAACGATGCTCAGGCACCTTCGCCGGCTGCTTCTCTTTGGCAGCAGATGCGGGAGGCAATGGCCGAACAGAAGCGGCTTCGCGAGCAGAAGCGGCAGGAGATCACCAAGGAACTGGCTGAGTTGCAGCTACAATCCACGATGACCGGGCCGGTGCCCGCAGCTTACATTTCCGGACGGCTGGTTAACGAGGGCGACACCATCAGCGGATTCTCGGTCGTGCGGATCAACGACAAGAGCGTCAAGCTCCGCAAGGACGGTCTAATCACCAATCTGGCCATGCCTTGAAGCAGAACCCCCACGGTCCGACAACCGATTGATGCCTAGTACGAAGTACGGACGGTGCGCCTGTACCGGCGCGGCGGCAGCGGCCGAGGTTCTGGTCGGTCGCCGCGGCACGGCTGCGTAGCCGGACAAAACACGACCACTGGACCTGCGAGTTGGGATGAGGGGGTTCCATGACGACCGGGCGACAGCCCTGGCATAGCCGGCGTAGTTCGCCTGCAAGCCTTCGTCTTTGGTGGCGATACCGCGCCGTGGGGGTGGGTTTGGCGGTCGTCTTCCTGTCCGCGCTTTCAGCCCAAAGCCAGGAGCGAAACGCCCATCAGTCTCGAGCGGCGTCGGGAGACATCGAGGACTCGTCGCTGTGGGGCCGGATGCTCAATGAGATGGCGGGCAGGCTCCGCTCCGGCGAGGAGACTCCCGCATCGACGGATGAGCCCGCCGACGGGGACGCGGCGGATCAATCCACCACGGAGGAGAAGGCAACACCAGATCAAGCGGATAATCCTCTCCGCCCGAAAATCACCGCCGAAAGCAAGGCTGATAAGGGCGCATTGAAGGCGGCCCGGAAGGAAACCAAGCCGCTCGACGACGGGGCCGGCTCGTCCCAGGTAGTCAAAGTCGGCGTCAACGATCGCGTGACCATGCATGTCAGCGGCCTGCCGTTGAATGAAGCCCTGCGGATGCTCTCCGAGCCTGCCCGGCGAAACATCGTTCTGGCCGACGGCGTCTCGGGTACGGCGACGGCGAGCTTGTACAACGTGACTTTCGACGAAGCCCTTTCGGCGATGCTCACATCCAACGGTTTGGGGTATGTGACCAGGGGCGACTTCGTCTATGTCTATCCGCTGGAGGAGTTGGCCAAGCTGGCCGAGGCTCAGAGGAAGATCGGCTGTCGCGTGTTTACGTTGACCTATGTAAACGCCGCGACCGCCAAGAGCCTGATCGAGCCCATGCTGAGCAGCGTCGGCAGAATATCGGTGACTCCGCCGGCCAGCGTCGGACTCGGCGGGGCACAAGGCCTGAGCGACACCAAGGGCGACGCCCCCGCGATGGCCGACACCCTTTTGGTCTACGACTACACCGAGCGAATCGAGGATATTGCCGCCGTTCTCAAGGCGATCGACGTCCGCCCCAGGCAGGTGCTCATCGAGGCGACGATCATGCGGGCCACGTTGAATGAGGACAATGCCCTGGGCATCGACTTCACCACCGTGGGAGGCATCGATTTCGCCGAGTTGTCCAGCACCAGTCCCGCCGCACAGAGCATCTCTACCGGCCCCACGCCGGCGGCCTTCCTCCAGAACACGACCTTCACCGCCAGAACCGACCTCAACGGCGGCGTGCCCGGCGGCGGCTTTACCTTCGGCATCATCAAGGACCAAGTCGGCGTCTTCATCCGCGCCCTGGAGCAGATCACCGACACCGACGTGCTGGCCAATCCCAAGGTTCTGGCACTGAACAAGCAGGCGGGGCAGGTGATCGTTGGTCGTCGCGACGGCTATCTGACCACGACGATTACCGAGACGACCGCGGTACAGAAGGTGGAGTTCCTGGAGACCGGAACGCTGTTGACTTTCCGCCCGTTCATCGGTGACGACGGCTTCGTTCGCATGGAGATCCACCCCAAGGACTCAACCGGTGGTCTTACCGACGCGGCCCTGCCCTTCGAGCAAACTACGGAAGTGACCACCAACGTCATGGTCAAGGACGGGCACACCATCCTGATCGGAGGCTTGTTCCGCGAGGTCAGCACCGCCGGTCGCGGACAGGTGCCGGGCTTGGGCAACATCCCTATCGCCGGGGCCTTGTTCAGGCGGACTCGGGACACGACTGTTCGCGAGGAGGTCATCATTCTGCTGACCGTGCACATTCTGAAGGATGAGCGCGACACGACGGCATCGGAGGAATTAAAGGAGGACCTCGAGCGCTACCGAGTCGGGACCCGACACGGGTTACAGTGGTTCGGCCGCGAGCGCATCGCTCAGGCTCACTATCGATGGGCGCTCGAGCACCTGCGGAACGGGGACTTGGACAAGGCCGCCTGGGACGCCCAATTGGCCATTCATAACCACCCGCGGCACATCCATGCCGCGAAGTTGAAAGAGAAGATCATCAGCCGGAGGGCGTGGGAATCCGACGCCTCCGCCGTTCGGACCTACTTACGAGACCGCATCGCGGAGGAAAACGGCGTCAGCGAGCCCGCGTTCGGCCGGCCGGCGCCGCCGTTTGTCATTCCCAGCGAGATTGAGGGTCCCGCGGGGCTTGAAGAGGACGACGCTCCGGAGCCGGACGATGTCGACGCCGACGCTCCACCAGCGGCAGAGCCGTTTGGGGGCCGCGCCGCCCATTACAGGGAGGACGGGGGTATGCCCGGATGAGGTCGCGAAATAGACATCCAGCCGTCACGCTCAATCGTGTTCGCTCCTTCACGGCGCCCTGGCTGTTCGCGGCGCTGCTGATCGTCGGCTGCCAGTTCGACGGCGGCAGCTTGTTCAACACTTCCAAGAACTCCGGCATCCTGGCGAAGCATCTGGCGGGCAGGCGGCCGGGGGAGGCTCAACAACATTGGGACGATGTCCGCGGGGGCATCCAATTACAGTTGGCCGAGAACCAATTTCGGGCCGGTCGTTTGGACGAAGCGGAAAAGACCTTGGAGCAGGCGCTGACGCTCGCCCCCGACAACCCCAAGGCGCACCTTCTGGCCGCCCGGCTGCACCTGGAGCGCGGTGATCTGGCCAAGGCCCGCGATGCAGTCGACCGGGCGGTGATCTTGTCGGGGGGAGACGTCGAGGCCGAGTACGTCGCCGGGATCGTGGCCGAGCGATACGGTCATTTGTCTGCGGCTCTCGAACATTATGCCGCCGCAGCCGCCCAGGCGCCACAGGTGGCCGCCTATGTCCTTGCCCAGGCAGAGACACTGACCGCTCTTGATCGAAGCATCGAAGCACTGGAGTTGATCGAGTCTCGAATCGGCGATTTTGACGGAAACGCGTCCATGCGAATGCTGGCCGCGCACCTACACCAGGGCCTCGGCCTTCGCGGCCCGGCCGCGGATTACGCGCGCGAGGCCGTTCGCATCCAGGAGGAGGACCCGGTGGTCGCGGCACAGGCCGGCCGCATTCTCGTCTGGGCGGGACAATACGATGATGCTGTTGCCATCCTCCGGCCGCTCGTGGAGAAGGCACTCTCGACCCAGGACTCCGCCAGAAGGACGATTGATCTTGCCGGGCCGCTGGCGCCCAGTGTTCTGCGCGATCTTGCCTCGGCCTACGCCGCCGGCGGGCAGTGGCGGGAGGTTCAGTGGGCACTCAAGCCGGTCATGGCCCATGACGACAACGACGTGGCCGCCTGGGCGCTGTATACCCGAGCCGCCTTGATGTTGGACGACCTGGACATCGCCGCCGAGGCGGTTCGCGCGTTGCAGGCCAACAATCCCCATACACCGGAGCCCCTCCTGCTCGCCGCCTACGTCGCCCTGCGGCAGGGGGCGCCGGAGCAGGCCGTGGAGGCCGCCGGCGGGGCCATCCGGATGAACGAACGACTCTTCACGGCTCACTGCCTGATGGGGTTGGCATGCGAGGCCCTCGGCCGTCTGGATCGCGCCGAAGAATCTTATGCCAAGGCCGCGTCACTTGAGCCGGATTCACAAGTCGCCGGCGTTTTGCTGGAACGACTCAGGAAGGGGATGGAAGCCGCGGCCGGTGGGGCAGACCGGCAGAAGCCGCCAATACCACGGACGGACGGAGTTGCCGCTGGCCCGAGGGAGGAAGACCACCTGCGGGAGGCGCCATGAGCCGGAGCGACATCAAGCCTTGGTCGCAGCTTGAGGACGACTGTGTAGAGTCGGAGCAGTCCTCCGACGCCTTGGGCGGCGATCGGCGATTGACCGCCGACGACCGGGCGGCCCCCTTGGGTGCTTCCAGGGTGCGGGCGCCGGTAAACACGCTGAGCCGGAAAATCACCATTCACTGGGCTTTTGTGCCGCTGGGGGCCGCGGCCGTGTGGGCTGCCTGGTTGGCGGTGCGGTTCTTGGGAGGCGAAACAACGGCGGGCGTTCACGTCCTGGGAATTTTGGCAATGGTGCTGCTGGTCGGCGTCGTGCTCTTGCTGGTTCTCAGGGAGCGAAGAGCGGCGTTGGCCGATCTCCGCGACGCCATTGTGTTGAGCACCAGGCGCTTGCCGGACGGCCTTGGCCCGTTGCCGGCGGTCATGGAACTTCAGCCCATCTACGAGGCCATAGAGCAGCATAGCGGAAACATCGAGCACCGCACGGCGGAACTGCTGGACGAGCACAAGCGGATCAACCTGGAGCTCGGCCTGGCGGAGGCAAACAAGCGACAGATGGAAGCGATCATCGACGCGATTCCAGAGCCGATCCTGGCCGTTGATGCTTATGAGCAGATCCTGCTGGCCAATCCCGCCGCGGAATCGCTGTTCGGGTTCTCGTGCGACAAGTCGTTGCGAAAGCCGCTTTCGGGTGTGGTACAAGACGCCCGCTTTGTGGCCGCCATTCGGCAGGCCCGCGAGGCGGACGCTCGCGTCGCCAATCGGCTGGTCGAGCAGGAGATTGCTGCTCAGGTTTACGCCGTCAGACTTGCCCCTCTTGTCACGGAGTCGCGGAAGGGCACGGCCGCCGGCGAACACGGAGTCATTGCCCTCTTGCGCAACATCACCAAGGAACGGGAGGCCTCCCGCAACAAGAGCGAGTTCGTCGCCCACGCCGCCCACGAGCTTCGAACCCCGCTGTCCTCGATTCGCGCCTACGTCGAGATGTTGCTGGATGGAGAGGCCGAGGACGAGAAGACCCTGCGGGAATACTACAACATCATTCAGTCATCCGCCGACCGCCTCGGCCGGATGATCGACAATATCCTGAACATCAGCCGGATCGAGGCCGGGACCGTGCGCATCAACAAGGAGCCGGTGGCCATCTCGGTCATTGTCAAGGAAGCGATCGACGTGGCCCGGCCGCAGGCCGAGGAGAAGGCCATTACCCTCACCGAGGAGCTGACTCCGGTCGTCTACCAGGTGAACGCGGACCGCGATCTGATCAACCAGGCGGTGCTGAATCTGCTCAGCAACGCGATCAAATACACGCCCGACAATGGCAAGGTCCACGTCCGCATGATTCCGCAAGAGGAGAACCGTGTCATCCGCATTGAGGTGAGCGACACGGGCGTGGGGATTCCCAAGGACGACCTCCCGCGGATGTTCGAGAAATTCTTCCGCGTGGAGGCCAACAAGAAGGTGGCCAAGGGCACGGGGCTGGGGCTCAACCTGGTCAAGCACATCGTGGAAACGATCCACGAAGGCAAGATGACCTTGGCCAGCGAGGAGGGCAAAGGAAGCACGTTCGGCATGAATTTGCCGTTGCTGACATGAGGAGATTTTTTTGGGGGGCGCCGATGGGCCCCGAGCTTCAGTTCGGGCGGTGCCGTGAAGGGACAACCGTAAGAAAGCTCACAAGGGCGAGCAATATCCGGCCGCGGGGTCGTCGGCCGCGGCCGGGAGAAAGCAGTGTATGAGGGGCAATGCCAATGACATCACACAAGATTCTGATCTGCGACGACGAGCCGCACATCCTGCGAGTGGTGGGCACCAAGTTGTCAAACGCCGGGTTTGATGTGCTGACCGCGGCAGACGGCGAAGAGGCTTTCGGCAAGGCGATCGAGCACCGCCCCAGCCTCATCATCACCGACTACCAGATGCCTCTGCTCAGCGGGTTGGAACTCTGCGCCAAGCTTCGCGCCGAGCCGGCTACCAGTGATACGCCGGTCATCATGCTGACCGCCAGGGGTTTTGCCATGGATGAGCAGGATTTGGCGAACGTCAACATTCACAAGGTTCTTCCCAAGCCGTTCAGCCCTCGGGAGATCCTGCGAACGGTTCAGGAGCTTCTGGGGCTGACGCCCACGGCGGCGACACAGGCGTAAGGAGGGTAATGACTTGACGCCGGTACAAAGCACTGTAGTGACCACGGCGAGCATGGGGCGTCTGCCGGAGCGTGATACCGGCCGGCCCTTGTCCGCACGCGGCTTTGGGCGATTGGCTCAACAATTTCGCGGCGCGGGCCTATGGCTCTCTCTCTGGAACCGCCGCGGCGAGTGCGTGGAGGTGGATGAGCAGGGGGGGCGACTGTGGGATACTTTCTGGACTCGCGGTCAGCATTTCCGTGACCAACTGGCCGCCCTGGCCCGCACGGTCTGCGAGGCCGACGCCGATCCCCAAAGTCCGCCCAAGGGCGCGGCCGATCCGCTGTCTCTGTGGCGGCCGGATTTGGCCATGATCGCCACCCGTATTTGCCGGCGCCGCCGTTCAATAGGCGCCGTAGTGGGCGTGGCGGTTACCAGCCCGTCGCTGGGTGAAGCCTTCACCCGGCTGTGCGGCATGTGCGCGCTCGACAGCCAGGCCACGGCCAGTGCCGCCGCCGATACGCGGGTGGTGAAGGAAGAATGGCTCTCCCGGCTGCCGGAACTCCTCCGGGCCAGCGTTGAACAGACTCGCGAACTGGAGGATTACCAGGAGGAGTTGGAGGTTCTCACCCGTAATCTGGAGAACACCTACGAGGAACAGCACCTTGTCTACCATATCAGCAGCATGATGGCCCTGCCGCAGAAGCCGGCCGATATGCTTCGCCGCGTCGCCGGCGAACTGTTGGCGGTCTCCCGGGCCGCGGGCCTTGGTTTCGTCATCAGCGAGCGTGCTTGCGCCGGCTCCGCAGTCGACGGAGCCGCCGAGCCGCTTTCATGTACCCTCCAGGACCGTGTTGTGCAGATCGGCCGGGCGGCCCCGGGCCTGCCTGAACTGGATCGCCTGGCGGAGTGCGTGGATCTTGCGGCGGCGGATTCCGGATTCGTGCTGTTGAACGATGCCACCCAGAGGCCCGGAATAGAGTGGGCCGCTCCCTGGCTGCAACACCTCGTGGTTTTGCCGTTGCGGCACGAGCAGCGAGTTCTCGGGGCCATGCTGGCCATCAACTGCACCGACGCCGGGGATTTCACCTCGGTGGACGTGCAATTGCTCCAGGCCGTCGCCGATCGAGTCGCCGCTTTTCTGGAGAACCAGCGCCTCTACGACGACGTCGCCCATCTGCTCATGGGGATGCTGCACGCGCTGGTCAACAGCATCGACGCCAAAGACCAGTACACCTGCGGACATTCCGAGCGAGTCGCCATCATCAGCCGCGCCCTAGCCCAGGCCGTCGGCCTTTCGGTGGTGGATGCCGAGCGGGTCTATCTCGCCGGCCTCTTGCACGACGTG
Organism: uncultured Planctomycetaceae bacterium; assembly: GCA_964470125.1. Taxonomy (GTDB): domain Bacteria; phylum Planctomycetota; class Phycisphaerae; order UBA1845; family UTPLA1; genus DATKKX01. The sequence continues at coordinate 11,349 of CAYYBO010000015.1, forward strand.
GGCAAGATCGGCGTCCCCGACGCCATTCTCTGCAAGCCGGGCAAGTTGACGGTAGAGGAATTCGAGGCCATGAAGCGACACCCGGAAATCGGGGCGAGGATTCTTTCTCGCGTCCAGCAAATCGCCGACTTGACTCCCGGCATTCTCCATCACCACGAACGGGCCGATGGGAGGGGGTACCCCCACGGACTTCCGGGCAAGACCGCCCCCCTGGTCGGGCGCATCATCTGTCTTGCTGACTGTTTTGATGCGATGACCACCGATCGCACCTATCGGCCGGCCCTCCCTCTGTCCACGGCGGTGTCGGAGGTTCGACGCTGCGCCGGCACGCAGTTTGACGCCGAACTGGCCGAAAGATTCCTTCGACTGGACTTGCGGCAACTGATGAAGGAGGCCCGCGAGTGCTCAGTCGGCGATCCCACCATCAGCCACATAGGGGCTTTGAACGCCTACCTGAAGGACATTCGACACGGTGAACCTCAGAGCCTGAGCCGAACCGGCGTGAACCAGGATCGGTGAGAGATCGAGAAGTAATGCCGAGAGGTGTTGAACATGGGCATGAAGGCCGCCGACTACGGCAACGTGACGGTGCTGAGCGTCAACGAGGACCTGTGTGGCGATGTCGTTGAACTGTTCAATCAACGGGCCGCCGAGTTCCTCCAGGAGCACAAGCGTAACATTGTCGTCGATTGCTCGGCGCTGGGGGCGGTGGACAGCGCCGCCATGGAGTCGCTGTTGGATTTGCAGGACAAGTGCGAGGATGAGCTTGGGTCGGTCAAGCTCTGCGGCTTGAGCGCGACGCTCAAGAAGGTGCTGGAAATCACGCGGTTGGCCAGGCGTTTCGAAACCTTCGACGATCTCGAGTCGGCGGTGCGGAGTTTCGCCTGACCGGGCCGCCTCGGAGACCTTGAGTCAAACATGCCGCCGGCAATCACAAGCAGCACTCGCAAGCAGGTCGGTCAGATCCTCGTGGCCAAGGGGGTACTGACCGAGGAGCAGATTGAACGCGCCGTCGAGGAACAGCGCGCTCGTGGGCACCGGGAACTGCTCGGCGAGATCATCATCGAGCTGGGCCTGGCCACCGAGGACCAGGTGGTCGAGGCCCTGGCCGAAGCTTACGGCGTTCCCTATGCCAAGCTCAGCCCGCGCCTGGCCGACGCCAAGGTCGTTGAACTCATCCCCCGCGACTACCTGGACAAGCACAACGTGCTGCCGCTGTTCAAGATCCGCGGAACGCTGACCGTCGCCATGGCCGAGCCTTCCAACGTTTTCTTGATCGAGGAGATATCGCGAATGACCGGCTGTTCGGTGCAGGTGGTCGCCGCCTGCGCCGGGGACATGAAGGCCATTCTCGGTCAATACGTCAACGCCGCCAACGTCTTCGTCATCGACGACATCATCGACGATGTTTCCGACGACACTTTCGAGCTGATCGAGAGCAAGGTCGAGGACATCGCCAACCTGGAGGGCATGGCCGGGGATTCGCCGGTCATCAAACTGGTCAACTATCTGATCTACGCCGGGGTCAAGGAGGGGGCCAGCGACATCCACATCGAGCCCGACGAGGGCCGACTGCGAATCCGCAACCGAGTGGACGGCGTCCTGTACGAGAAGCTCTCGCCGCCGGCCCAGCTCATGGCCCCCATCGTCTCGCGCATCAAGATTATGGCGGGGATGGACATCGCCGAACGCCGTCTGCCCCAGGACGGCGGCATCCACGTGATGATGGAGGGGCGGCCCATCGACCTCCGCGTCTCCTCTCTGCCCAACATGCACGGCGAAAAGGTGGTCATCCGTATCATCGACAACGCCAAGGCCCTCATCAATCTCGAAACTCTCGGCTTCTCCATAGAGATGCTCAAGCACTTTCGCCAAATGCTCAATCAACCCCACGGCATGGTCCTGGTGACCGGGCCCACCGGCTCGGGCAAGAGCACGACTCTCTATGCCGCCCTTCTGGAGATCAACTCGCCGGAGCGCAACGTCTGCACGGTGGAGGATCCCATCGAGTACAACCTTTCCAAAGTCAACCAGTTCCAGGTTAACGAGAAGATCGGCCTGAAGTTCGCCACCGTCCTGCGGGCGTTGTTGAGACAAGACCCCGACGTGATCATGGTCGGCGAGGTCCGCGACGATGACACCGCCCGGACAGCCGTTCAGGCCGCCCTGACCGGCCACATGGTGCTCTCCACCCTGCACACCAACGACGCGGCCTCGGCGGTCACGCGTTTGAACAACATCGGCGTTGAGAACTTCCTGGTCAGCGCCTCGCTGGTCGCCATCCTCGCTCAGCGGCTGGTGCGAAAGATATGCCCGCACTGCCGAATCGAGTTCGAGCCGACGCCCAACATCAGGCACGCCATGCAGAAGCTCAACTTGGCGGTTGACAAGCTGCATCGCGGCGAGGGCTGCACGAAATGCCACGGCACGGGGTACCTCGGGCGGATTGGGATCTATGAGTTGTTTGTCCCCACCGACGATATTCGACAGGCCATTTCCGACGGCGCCGCCCTTCAGCAGCTTCGCAAGCTCGCCCTCGCCGAGGGCATGACCACGCTCTACCAGGATGGCATGGAGAAGGTGAAAGCGGGAATCACCACCGCCGAGGAAGTCTTCAGGGTGTGTGCCTGCTGAGGAATGCGGAATGGAGAAGGGAGAGAGACAGCCAGCAGCGGAGCTTCTTTTCTTCGGTTCGCCATTCAGGCTCACCAGCGGGCAGGATTGTGAGTGATACGCAATGAATTTTGACTGCACTGTTCAGGGTTCGCCATTCGCCATTGGCGGCTCCGCTCAACCAACGCCGAGCGAGAACGGCATCGGCGATTCCCTGATTTCGCTCTTGGCGGAGACGACTCGCCGCGGGGCCAGCGATCTCCTTCTGGTGGCCGACGCCCCTCCGACGATCTACACATTCGGGCAATGGGTTCCGCTTGAGGATCAACCTTTGAGCAGGGAACAAGTAGCCCTGGTCCTACAGCCGATGTTGACTCAGTCGCAACGCGAGGCCCTGCGGAAGAAAGGGGACCTGGACTTCAGTCTGACCGTGCCGGTGGACGCCGGCGAGACCTCGGCAGGGGCTGCCGGGCCGGCCTCCGACTTGGCCATGCAGACGACGAGATATCGTGTCAACGTTCACTACCAGCGAGGCGGGCTGGCCGCCGCCTTTCGAGCCATTCCGGCAGCGGTGCCGTCCTTCGACACGCTGAACCTCCCGCACTCGATTTGCGATTTGGCCGGCTTCCCCAACGGCCTTGTTTTGGTTACCGGATGCACGGGACAGGGCAAGACCACCACGCTGGCGGCGATGGTCGATCACATGAACCGCACGCGGGCAGCCCACGTGATTACCATCGAGGATCCCATTGAGTTCACCTTCCGGCATGGAACCTGCCTGATTGAGCAACGACAGATAGGCGAGGACAGTCCGTCGTTTGCCTCGGCCTTGCGTCACGTCCTTCGCCAGCGGCCGGACGTGATCCTCATCGGCGAAATGCGCGACTTGGAGACCATCACAACGGCCCTGCGAGCCGCGGAAACGGGCCACTTGATCCTGGCCAGCCTGCACACCGCCAGCGCCGCCCAGACGCTTGCCAGGATCGTCGACGTATTTCCCGCGGGCCAACAGGCGCAGATCCGCACTCAACTGGCGGCGTCCATCCGGGCGGTAGTCTGCCAGAGCCTGGTCCGCGATGTGGCCAACGAGTCGCTGATCCCGGCGACGGAAATCCTGATCGCCACGCCGGCGATCCGCCGGTCCATTCGTGAGAACGAGTCGCACCTGATCTATGGAATGATCGAGACCGGTCGCAAACAGGGGATGCACACGCTGGAACAATCGCTTGCCGGGCTGGTCAAGGGGGGGCGGGTCTTGGCGGAGGATGCGATGACC
>CAYYBO010000015.1:15247-25544 GCA_964470125.1 uncultured Planctomycetaceae bacterium
TGAACGTCGCCCCCGATCCGGCCTGGTTGGCGATCTTGATTGGATGGACGGAGTGCGTTGTAAGCGATCAGCGTTCAGGACTCATCAAGGAGGATGCCGACAACGGTTTGCCGCCGCACGGCTGTTTGCTGACTGCTCGTCCCAGGAGCCTCTCATGCCTGCCTTTGTATATGTTGCCCGCGACAACAGCGGTGCCGTCATTGAGGGTGAAGTCACCGCTCCGTCGCAACACGAAGCGGTTAGAGTAGTTCGGGGCGAGGGCAAATTCGTTGTCCGACTCAATCCCAAAGGGACTCGCCTGCCTGCCTCCCGAGCGGCTTCGGCCCCGAAGGCCGGCCTGGGAATCTCCGTCCGCGGCGACAAGTACCGCCCGGAAGACCTGATCTTCTTCACCAATCAGTTGGCGGTCATGGTGGACACTGGCGTATCGCTCTCCGAGGCTCTGGACGCGTGCCGGCACGAGGGCAACTCACCGCGGTTTGCGCGGGCCCTGCAGTCGGTTATCACCCAGGTGAACGCCGGCAGCGAGTTTTCGGCGGCCCTGGCCGAGCATCCGCGCGTTTTTCCGGCCATTTACGTTGCCCTCATCAAAGCCTCCGAGGCATCCGGCATGATGGGGCCCATGCTCGAACGATTGGCCCAGCACTTGCAGACCCAGCGAGAGACCACCAAGAAGATCAAGGGAGCGGTCACATATCCGATCGTCATGTTCACCTTCGCGGTTGGTGTGACGATCTTTCTGACGGCTTATGTTCTGCCCAAGTTTTCGGCGATTTACGCAGGCCGCGAGGACACTCTGCCCACAGCCACCCGCGCCCTGATGGCCTTCAGCAGCAATCTGGCCGTTGTTGCCCCGTTTGTGCTCGTGGCTCTGGCGGGTTTGGTCGCGGCCGGCATCTGGTATTTCCGCACGCCGGCGGGACGCATGAAGATGGAGGCCATCCGACTGCGCGTGCCGCTCATCGGTCCGCTGTTCCACAGGACCTACCTGGCCCGGAGCCTGCACACGCTGGGGACGATGATCCAATCCGGCGTCTCCGTGCTGGAAGGCGTACGGCTGACCGCCGAGGCCTGTGGAAGCCTGCACTACCGGCAGATGTGGCTGGCGGTCAACGAGCGATTGGAAGGGGGCAAGCAAATCTCCGACGCCCTGGCGGATTATGAGCAGGTGCCCAAATCGGTGAAGAAGATGCTCAGTGCCGGCGAGCGCAGCGGGCAGTTGGGCCCGGTCATGGCTCGCGTCGCGGCCTATTGCGACTCGGAACTCAATGTGGCCATCAAGACGCTGACCAGCATGATCGAGCCGGCCATCGTCATGTTCCTGGGCGTGATTGTCGGCGGACTGGTGTTGGCCCTACTGCTGCCGATCTTTACGATCTCCAAGGCGATGCACTAGCGGCTCCGACCTGCATGTCGCCCATCCCAAGCCCCCCCGAAACGGCCATCCATCTCGTTCACAACCCGTTCCGGTCATTTCGACCGCCTTGTGAGGGAGCGGCTCCGTTACGCCACACCATGCCCGATGTGTCCGCCCCATGGGACCGCGAACCGCCCCAGTCGCGGTAAGCCTTGGTCTGGGCGGTCGGTTATCGGTCAGATTCCGGGGAGGGGGACATTTGTGGAACCGGCGGGGGTGCTGGGGGCTTATAGTGGGTGCAGGCGCGGAAGGCCGGCGTTGGGTGGTGTTGCGTGACGATGGCACAGGCACAAGCGATGGTGACCGCGGAGTGGGGCGTCGAGACCGACGAATCCGGACTGGTCGAACGGGCCAAGCGGGATCGTCAGGCGTTCGCGACGCTCTATCGGCTGCACCATCGCGGCGTCGCCACGCACATCTACCGGCGGGTCGGCGACCTGCACGTCGCGGAGGATTTGGTGTCGGAGGTCTTCCTGATCGCGCTGCGGACGCTGCCTCGTTACCGGTGTCGGGGCGTGCCGCTGCGCTTCTGGCTGCTTCGGATCGCGACCAACGCCGTCAACCGCTGGGCCAGGCGGCGACGGCGAGGCGCCATCGCGGCTCTGAAAGCGGACAGACGGGAAGGGGCCGGTACAGCTTCCGCGTCGGATACTGGCGGCGTTGATCTGGAGCGGGCACAGGTCGCGCTTCTCGCGCTGCCGCCGAAGCTTCAGGCCGCTCTCTCGCTGCACTACATCGAGGGGCTGGCGATCCGAGAGGTCGCCGCCGTGCTCGGGTGCCGCGAGGGGACGGTCAAGTCGAGGCTCTCGCGAGCGAGGGAGGCGCTCCGCGAGAGGCTCAACGAACGGAGGTGATTACCGTGGGAAACAACATTGACCCGGTCGATCGTGCGATGGCGTCTCTCGGGAGCCGCGAATGGCCCGCGGGCGCCGGCAACGCACAACTGGAGAACATGCTCATGCGAGAGTTTCATGCAAATACGTCCGCGTCTTTCGTGGCCAGGCACCGCGTGCTGGTGCCGGTCGTGGCGATCCTTGTGCTGGGCTGCGCCGGCTTTGCTGCTGGCGGCGGCGTCGAGTTTGTCAGGAGTTTGTTCCTGACCGTCGAGATAAACGGGAACGTGGTTCACTCGGGCGATGTAGTGCTTGACGAGAACGGCGAGGGGAAGCTCACCTTGCCGGAAGGCTCGCTGCCGACCGAGGGCGACGGCGAGATGACCGTGACCATCATGGGCATGGAAGCCCAGGACGTTCCGGCGGAGGGCGCCGAGATGGTGAAGACCATCTCCATTACCGGCGAAGGGCGGGAGATGACCGTGCGGGTGGGCTCGCAGCCCGAGGGCGGCGGTGAGGAGGCGGCCGAGCAGGCCAAAACGGAGGATAGGCCGCAAGAGAAGGGCGAGTAAGCGATCGGCGAGACTTGCCGGAATGCGGCAATCGCCCTCGCTGGCGCTGCGGGTCGCTGCGGGCGACTCCGATTTGCTGGTTGACGGCCGATGGTGACGACGCGAGCCGGGCTGACGGCGGTCCGGCTCGCTTGATCATTCCTGCAGCTCGCGGGGCGGCGGCCGATCGGGCGTGCAGATGTCGTTGTTGATCGAGGTGATCCACCAGCGATCGTCCTTGCGGAGCAGCTCGAAGCTGTCCACGCCGCGTTGCGGGGGCGCTTCGGATCCGGTGAGGTGGGCCTCGTAGAGCACGAGCACGTGGGCGATCTCGCCGAAGGTCGTCGGCTTCATCCGCACCACCTTTTCCGAGAAGCCCTTGCGCTGGGCCTGCGATTGCTCGATGAAGCGGACGAAGTCCTCGACGAAGCCGTCAACCGAGAAGACCGACATCTTGTCGCGGGCCGTCCGGAGAACGACGACCGCCTCGGGGATGAACATGCCTCGGACCTTCCTCCAATCCGGCGTCTGGCCGGCCTCGAAGGTCACGGATTTGTACAGCTCGGCGACCAGCCGCTCCGGCGTCGAAGTGAAGTCTTCGGCGGCGGAGCGATTCGTCGTCGGTTTGGAGGGTTGTGCCATCACAGTGGCACAGATCAGGACGGCCAATCCGATCAGCGGGGCGGACGCCAGGCGCATTCTCATCCTCATGGGCTGCTACTCCTCCGCCGGCGGCACGCGGCGTTGTGGCGACGGTTGTTAGTGCTCCTCCAGGAACTCCAGGACGGCGCGATTGAACGCTTCGGGCTGTTCCATATTGACCATGTGGGCGGCGCCCGGAATGGTGACTCGCCGGGCCTCGGGGACCTCCTCGCACAACTTTCCGACGATCTTCAGGATGTCGGACATGTCGATGTCGCCGACGATGATCAGGGTGGAGGCTTGAATTTCGCCCAGGCGGCCCATCGCCGGCGGGCTGGGCAGGATGGAGCGGCCCATGCCCCTGCCGGGAGTCATGTTGAACCGCAACATGTTCCGGACGGCCTCGCGGATATCGGGATCCACCTGGTCCGGCGTGCGTCGCGGGCCGTCGGTCCAGGCTCGCTGCATGAGCTCGCGGGCTCGTTCGTGATCGCCCGACTGCAATGCCTCCGTCAACTGCCGGATGTTCTCCTCGAGGTCCGGTGCGACGAAGTTGTATCCACTGAGGCCGGGGGCGACGGGAATCAGGCAGCGGACCATATCGGCGTGGGTGATGGCGAAGTCGATGGCGATGCGGCCCCCGAGCGACAACCCCATGACATGGGCGCTCTTGATGTGAAGATGCTTAAGGAGTTGACGGAGGTCTTCACAATCGCTGTACGGCAGCAGTGTCCCCGTGGAAAGGCCGTGCCCGCGGACGTCATAGAGCACGATTCGATGCTTTTCGGCGAACGCTTCCACCTGGCCCTCCCACATTCGACGATCCACGACGCCGCCGTGGATGAGCACCAGCGGCTCGCCTCGGCCCATGATCTCGTAGTACAGCGCTCCGCCGTCGACCGGGGCGTAGCCGCTGCGATAGCGTCGAAGGCCGACGTGGTTCAGCCGGCGGGCGACGAGCGAGAGAAACTGGCGGACGGTCGTATTGAACGCCGCCGGCTGTTCAAGGTGAGGCAGGTGGCCGGCGTCGGGCAGGACGAACCGTCGCGACCCGAGGACGCGGCTTTCGATGGCCCCGGCGTGGGCGTGCACGTCGGCGATGTCCTCCGCCCCGGCGAGGATCAGCGTGGGGACGCGGAGGCCCGAGAGCACTGCCGGCACGTCGAACTGGTAGGGGCGGGCGTATTGGTGTTTCTCGCGGCTGAGGTTCTGAGAGTTGGCGGCGAGCAGAGCGCGGACTTGCTCGCGGGCCGTCGGATTGGCGGGGGCGGTCAAGTACCGATCATCCGCCCATTTGCCGGCGGAGGCTTGGCCATCCGAGCCGAGGTTCGCGTAGAACCGTTCAACGAAGGGCGCGGAGTAGCCAAGGCCGTCGATGGGCGGCCCGACGAGAACCAGGACGTCGACCATGTCCGGATGGTTTGACGTGAAATCAACAGCCAGGGCCGCGCCGTCTCCGGATGCGATCAATGCGGCATGCTTTGTATTCGTGGCGGTCAGCACGGCCGACAGGTCGTCAGCGTCGGCGTAGGAAGTCGTGGAGGCGGGGGAGCGACCATACCCGCGGCGATCGTAACGGATGACACGGTAGTCGCTGGAGAAGTAGGCGAACTGTGCGTCCCAGATCGCGCCGTGCAGCAATTCGTCATGGATCAGCACGAGGGCGGGGCCGCTGCCGGAGACTTCGTAGTATAGCTTTCCGCCGGGAACTTCGACCAGGCCTCCGGCTTCGGCCGCCGGTTGCGGCATATCGGCGGGAGCGAGAGCCGCGCTGACCGGCGGGTTGGCGCTCGGTTGAGAGGCCGTCTGCGCGCCCTGCGGTTTGCCGCAACCCGTGAAGATGGCCAGGGCTGTCGTCAGGCAGAGGATCATTCCGGCACGGTGATTTTGAATTTGCATCGTTTGCCGCCTTTGAGCACGGAGTCGACCAGTTCGATTTCCACGGGCGTCCCCAGGCTTTGCTCGAACATGTCCTTCACGTAGCCGAGGGAGCAGAGGCAGTAGGTGGGCGAGAGGCCGGCCGGTTTGGTCTCCACGAGGCAGCACAGGCAGGCGCCTTCGGCGGATGGCAGGCCGGTATCGGCGCTGGACATGTATTGGAAGTGGATGGTGCGTCCCTTGACCACGATGGAGCCGTCGGTGACGCGCTCCTTCACGACGGCGGCCCATTTCTCGAACGGCACCGGCGTGACTTTCCTGCCGATGGACTTGAGCCACTCCCTGTGGCAGACCTTGCCGTTGGCCATCATGAGTTTGGTCTTGGTCTTGTCGTCGAGCAGTTCGTCCATCACGCCAAAGAACCGCTGGAGCCATTGCTCGGCGAAGTCGATTCGCTTCTTGATCCGTTTGTCGGCGGACTTGTCGGTGTCTTCCGAGGGGGGTTCGCCGGCGGCGGGCTCAAGGGCGCAGAACATCGCGCAGAGGCACGAGCCGGCCCCGGTTCTGCCGACGCACGACAGGAATTCCTTTCGAGTTAGGGGTGCAGTGTCCACGAAGGTGCTCCTGGGTCAGGGCGGGAAGGTCCCGAGTGTTCGGCGGACCGCTGAGGCTGACGGTCTTCCCGGGGTCGGCGTTGTCCTATTGGTGTAAACGAGGCCGGTTTGGTGGGCTAACTCGGGCAATTGTTACGCTTCGGCCCTTTCCGGCTGGGGCAGAGCGGCGGCCTGCAGGACGGACTTGAGCACTTCGGAGTGGATTTCGTCGAGGTTTTGGAACCAGAAGGTGAGCTCCGCGCCGCTGCTGCCGGGGCGGGCGAACTCCTGGCGGCCGCCGAGGTGTTCGACTTGAATCGGCGTGAAGCGGCCGCGAGGGACGTGGAGGTCCACGCGGAGGGCGTCGCCCTGGCTGGTGATGATCTTGCCGACGCGGCGACCTTCGGACGTGACCAGCTCGACGAAGACCTTACGGTCCCATAGCACTTTCGCGTTTGGCACCGCCTTGTTCACCATGCCGATGAAGGCGGTCAGGGTCATCGGTTTCCATCGCTTCGGCTGGCAGTGCGGTATGGCTTTCTGCGAGAGGTGCCAGGCCTTGCCGTCGGTCTTCCACGGCTCGGCATGTTCGGCGTCGGCGGCCAGGGCGGCGACGTGCGCGAGATACGCCTTGACCGCGGCGGAGAGGAAGGAGCGGAAGGCCGGCGTGTCGATCTCCTTGCGGTCGTGGACCATGACTCGCACCTGGTCCATCGCGCCGAGGGCGGTCCGCACCTGCACGCGGGAGGCTTGTCCGTAGGCCTGGATGTCGTCTCGTTCATCGAGGGTTTTTAAGGCCAGTTTGGCGGCGAGGTCGCGCTGGGAGAAGACGCCGGCGGGGATGCGGAAGAGAAGATCGAGCAGCCACCGTCCGCCGGTCAAGGCGTGACAAAACCACGGCACTGCCGACTGAGCCAGATCGGCGGGGGCCTTGGCGGCGATCTCCACGCGAGCCCGGTCGTTCCAATCGGTGGGCAGGAGCTTGTCCCCGCCGAGACGTTCGATCTGATCGACGGCGTAGACGAGCGCCCGGCCCTCCCATTCGACGGGCTTGCCGTCGCGGCTGGTTCTCAACTCGGTGTGCCAGCGGCGGCCGTTCACCTGCCAGGGTAGCCTGGCGATAGGCTCGCTGGTGGAATCGTAATCCGAGAAGCCCCGGACTTCAGTCCGGGCGGTTCCACGACCAGTGAAGACGCCCCCTTCGCTCGAAGAGCCCCGGACTTCAGTCCGGGCGGCCGCTCTCCAATGAGCGACGTTCCCTCCCTGCGAGTGACCGCCCGGACTGAAGTCCGGGGCTCGTCGGAGTACCTCGCGGGCAATGTGCGGGCCGTCGGCGAGGGTCTTCGTCAGGGCGCGGCCGGTGTGTGAGGCCGGCTCGGAGGCGACGGTCTCCGGCGTGCCGGCGATGACGATCATGCCGCCCTGGTCGCCGGCCTCCGGGCCGAGGTCGATGATCCAATCGGCGGTCTTGATGACGTCGAGGTTGTGCTCGATGCAGATGACGGTGTTGCCGAGATCGACGAGGCGATGCAGCACGTCGAGCAGCTTGCGAAGGTCGTCGAAGTGCAGGCCGGTGGTCGGCTCGTCGAGGATGTAGACGGTCTTGCCGGTGTTGGGGCGGCCGAGCTCCGCGGCGAGCTTGACGCGTTGGGCCTCGCCGCCGGAGAGCGTCGGGGCGCTCTGGCCGAGCGGGAGATAGCCGAGGCCGACGTCTACAAGCGTCTGTAGCAGCCGTCGCACCTTCGGGATGTTGGCGAACTGCTCAAAGGCCTCTCCGGCGGACATCTCCAGCACGTCGGCGATGCTCTTGCCCTTGTAGCGAACTTCCAGCGTCTCGCGGTTGTAGCGGGCGCCGCGGCAGGTGTCGCAAGGAACCCAGACGTCCGGCAGGAAGTGCATCTCGTAACAGACCTGGCCGAAGCCGTTGCAGTCGTCGCACGAGCCGCCGGGACGGGCGAAGCTGAATCGGTTGGCGGTGTAGCCGCGGACCTTGCTCTCCGGGAGGCGGGCGAAGACCTCGCGAACGAGATCGAAGACGCCGGTGTAGGTGGCGGCGTTGGACAGCGGCGAGTTGCCGATGGGCTGCTGGTCGACGTTGATGATCTTGTCGACGTGTTCGATGCCGCGAATGGAATCGTGGGCGCCGATCGAGACGCGGGCGCGGTGGAGCCTCGCCGCCAGGGCGGGAGAGAGGATCTCCGTGACGAGCGAGGACTTGCCCGAGCCGGAGACGCCAGTGACGCAGATAAATCGGCTAAGGGGAAAGGCCACCTCGATGGATCGCAGATTGTTCTGACGGGCACCGACGACGGTCAGCGTCGGTGTACGCCCTTCGCCGCGAGCGAGTTCACCGGGCTGGAGAAGACCCGCGACGGGGCGGCGGTTCGTCGGGACGGGAATCGCGGCCTTGCCGGAGAGATAGCGGCCGGTGAGCGACTCGCCGTTTCGTTTGACCGCGCTCGGCGAGGCTGAGGCTACGACGCGGCCTCCGAGAGCGCCCGCGCCGGGGCCGAAGTCGAGCAGATGATCGCCGGCCTCGATCACTTCGCGGTCGTGCTCAACCAGGAGCAGCGTGTTGCCGAGATCGCGGAGCCGCTGGAGCGCGCCGATGAGCCGCTTGTTGTCGCGGGGGTGCAGGCCGATGGTCGGCTCGTCGAGGACGTAAAGCACGCCGGTGAGCCCGCTGCCGATCTGGGAGGCGAGGCGAATCCGCTGCGACTCGCCGCCGGAGAGGGTCGGCGCGGATCGGCCGAGCGAGAGATAGCCGAGGCCGACGTCGATGAGGAATCGCAGGCGGGACTTGATCTCGTGCAGGAGTTCGCCGGCGATCTTGGCCTGGCGTCGGTCGAGGCGGAGGTCTTTGAAGAAAGCGGCCGCGGCGGTGAGCGACATGTCGCAGACTTCAACGATGGACTTCCCGCCGAGACGGACGGCCTTGGCCTGCGGTTGAATTCGCCCGCCGCCGCAGGTCTGGCAGGGCACGTCGGTGACCATTTCTTCGAGTCGGCCGCGATGCTGCCAGGAAATCTTGGTGGCCTCGTCGATGGCGGGGAAGAAGCCTTTCCATTGGAAGCGCAGGCCCGATGGGAGCGTTGCGGATTGGGGATTGCGGATTGGGGATTGGGGATTGGGGGCGGCCGCATCGGAAGCGCCGGCAGTCAGGCGGGCGGCAATCGGCTCGATGGCGATCCAGCGATCGCCAAGGCCGAAGAGCAGGGCGTGGCGCTGGTCGTCGGTCAAGAGTGAGCACGGGGCGTTGGAATCGAAGCCGATGGCCTTGGCGAGGGCGACGATGAAGGCCCGCAGGAGCGGCCGATTGGCCAGGTCCGTCCAGCCGGCGATTGCGCCAGAGAGGACGGATTCTTGTGGGTTAACGATGACAGTGTCGGCCTGCGTGCCGCGTTGAACGCCGAGGCCCTCGCAGCTCGGGCACCAGCCGAGACGCGAGTTGAAGCTAAAGTGATGCGGCGTGAGTTCGTCGTAGCTCTTGCCGCAGGTCTCGCAGGCGAGGTGTTGCGAGAATCGCATGACGGCAGGGAGGACGCCCGATCCGCTTTGCGACTGCCAAGAGGCGGTGCGGGAACAGAGCCGCGACCGTAAGGGAGCGGTTCCCTCTGGAATCGAGGCGGCCGTTCCTTCACGGTCAAACCTTGCATCAGAAGACAATTCGGAACCGTCATCACTTGGTCGAGAGGGCCGTCTTGTTCGGACGGGTACCGCTCCCTTACGGTCGCGGCTCTGTTCGGTTTCGCGGCTCTGTTCGGGTTGGTCCGGTTCCGATGGAATGGCGAGCATGACGCCCTGGCCGAGGGCAAGGCAGTGCTCGATTGAGTCGGCGAGGCGGCCGCGGGCGGCGGGCTTGATGACGGCTCGGTCCACGACAAGCTCGACGGCGTGCCGTCGCCTGGCGTCCACGCGAAGATCGGGCTTGATCTCGCAGACCTCGCCGTCGATCCTCGCCCGGATGTAGCCTTGAGCGGAGCAGCGGGCGAGCAGCCCTTCCCAGGTTTCGCCGGGGCCGCGTTCGATGGGGGCGCAGAGCGTGAGACGAGTGCCTGCAGGCAGGGCCATGATCTTGTCAACGATCTCGTCGCCGGTTTGCGTGCCGATGGGCTTCTGGCAGCGCGGGCAATAGGGTAGGCCGACTCGAGCCCAAAGCACTCGCATGTAATCGTGTATCTCCGTGACGGTGCCGACGGTCGAGCGAGGGCTTTGGCTGGCGGCCTTCTGCTCGATGGCGATAGCGGGCGAGAGGCCGTAGACGTGGTCCACCTTCGGCTTCTGCATCTGCCCGAGGAACTGCCGGGCATAGGTGGAGAGTGACTCGACGTATCTTCGCTGGCCTTCGGTGAAGACGGTGTCGATGGCGAAGCTGGTCTTGCC
>CAYYBO010000016.1:0-25110 GCA_964470125.1 uncultured Planctomycetaceae bacterium
CCGACCTTGGTCGGGGGGTGCCAACAAGAGCCCCCGACCTTGGTCGGGGGGTGCCAACAAGAGCCCCCGACCTTGGTCGGGGGGTGCCGACGATGTCGAGTGCCGCTCGCCAAGCGATCGCGTACTTGCTGACCTGGACGACCTACGGCACATGGTTGCGTGGCGACAAGCGAGGCTACGTGGGATGCACGCTCGACGGCGATGGCGGCGTGCGGCCGACGAATAACGAGTTCAGCGCGCCGTACGACGCGGATGACGGGCGGACGTACAACCGCGACTTCAGCGCGTTGAAGTCGCCGCCGGTGCATCTGACGGCGGAACAGGCAGCCTGTGCCGCCGAGGCTCTCTGCGAGGCGGCCCGTGGGGCCGGGTACGATCTGGCCCGTGCCGCAGTGATGCGCGACCATGTGCATGTGCTCGTAGGGGCGCATGCCGACGGCAAGAGCGAGGTCATGCGTAAGCTGAAGGGCGTTTCGGCAGTCAGGTTGACGCAGAGATTCGGACGGCCGGGCGGAAGCTGGTGGACGAGGTCCGGCAGCGAACGAGAGAAGTGGGACGAAGGGGCCGTTGCGGCGGCCGAGGCGTACGTCGGCGGCCAAAAGGGTAAGCTGGCGGAAGTTGTGGAAGGACGAGTTGTACAGGTTTTGGAGCGGCGCTCGTAAGGCGAGCAGCCCCCGACCAAGGTCGGGGGCTCCTGGTTCGGGAGCTCTTGAACGGGTGGGCCAGACGAGCCGCTTGGGAATGGGAACATGAAAGCCGTTGGACCGAATGAAGGCGTGCCGTTGATTTTCGAGAAGAGCGTGCCGGGGGCCTGCGCCGTGGACGTCGGCGAGAGCGACGTGCCGGCGACGAACGCCCGTGAAGTCGTGCCGGCGTCACTATTGGCCGAGCAGGCGCCGCCCCTGCCGGAGATCGGCGAACAGGACCTTGTTCGGCACTACTCTCGGCTTGGCAAGCGGCTGTTCAGCGTGGACTCAAACTTTTACCCGCTGGGCTCATGCACGATGAAGTACAACCCGCGGGTGAATGAGTGGGCCTCCTCGCTGCCTGGCTTTACGGATTTGCACCCGTTGCAGGCCGACGCGGACATGCAGGGCTCGCTGGAGTTGCTCTACAACCTCCGCGTCTTCCTGGCGGAGGTCGCCGGTCTGGACGAAGTCTGCTTGCAGCCCGCCGCCGGCGCGCATGGCGAAATGACCGGCCTGATGGTTATCAACGCTTATCACGCCGACCGCGGCGGCCGGCGGCCGAACGTGCTGACCGCGGACACCTCGCACGGGACGAACCCGGCCAGTTGCACGATCTGCGGACGCACGGCGATCCCGGTGAAGAGCCGCCCGGACGGCCTGCTCGATCTGGCCGACCTGCGGGAGAAGGTGGACGATCAAACCGCGGCGCTGATGATCACCAACCCCAGCACGGTGGGGAAGTACGACGACCAGATAACGGAGATGGCCGACATCCTGCACAAGCGCGGCGCCCTGCTGTACATGGACGGGGCCAACCTGAACGCAATCCTGGGCATCTCCCGCCCCGGCGACGTCGGCGTGGACGTGATGCACTTCAACACGCATAAGACGTTCAGCACGCCCCACGGCTGCGGCGGTCCTGGTGCCGGGCCGATCGCGGTGCGAAAGAACCTGTCGCCCTATCTACCCGTCCCACAGGTGGAAAAGCGGCCGGACGGCTCGTACTGCCTCGACGGCAACCGCCCCAAGACCATCGGCAAGGTACGGACCTTCTTCGCACAGGTTGGTGTGCTGGTCCGCTGCTACGCCTACATCCGTGCGCTTGGCCCGGACGGCCTGCGCGACGTGAGCGAGAAAGCGGTGTTGGCGGCGAACTACCTGGCGGCCTGCTTCAAGGGCGCCGCCGGATACGATCTGCCGTTCGATCCGCCGTTTGGGCACGAGTTCATATTGAAGCCGCGGTTGAAAGATGATCTGCGTGTACTCGACTACGCCAAGCGACTGATCGACTTTGGCATTCATCCGCCGACGATGGAGTGGCCGATCCACGGCACGCTGATGATCGAGCCGACCGAGACGGAGTCGAAGGCGACGCTGGATGAATTCGTCGCGGCGATGAAGCGGATCGCCTCGGAAGCGGCGGAGACGCCCGGTCAGCTCAAGGCCGCCCCGACCGGCTCCTGGATTGAGCGGGCCGACGAGGTCGCCGCCAGCCGCAAGCCGAACCTCCGCTGGCGGCCGGAAGATGTGGCGTAGAGCCCCCCCGAGGAGCCCCGGACTTCAGTCCGGGCGGCCGCCCGACTTTGAGGCCGGCCCAGAAGCAAATACGCCGCCCCATCCGCCGGAATCCCGCGGTTTTCGCGAATTACCGCCCCCGACTCAAGAGCCCCCGACCCGAGAGCCCCCGACCTTGGTCGGGGGCTGCTCGCCCTACGAGCGCCGCTTCAATACCCGCGCGACTCGCCCATTCACAATCTCCGGCAGCTTCCCCCCTTGACTCGCCGGCGGCGGCCCCGTAAATAAATGAGAGCCCTGGGGAGCCAGGGATGGCAGCGCGGGTGTAGCTCAGTGGTAGAGCGTCACGTTGCCAACGTGAATGTCGTGGGTTCAAGTCCCATCACCCGCTTTTCGCGAGGCCCGGTGTCGCACGACGCCGGGCTTTGTCTTTGGGTGCCAACTCGTGCCACCTCAAAGGCTTGCGATTTGTCCTCGCCGTCATGACATCCCCATGTCACCGTCTGCCGATCATGCTCGTCCTTGCCAGGACTTGCCTGGTTTTGCCCCTCTGGGCCGCAGATTTCCTGCACTATTCCTGCGGGCGATCCTGCCGGGCCGGCGGGAGCCCGCCGATCATCCGTGCCCGTCGCCAGGAATGGGATGGTGTCCGGGTCGGCCTCCTGGCTTCGTGGGATCGGCGCCAACTTGGCAAGCTCGGCCGCGATGGGCAGCATGGCTTCGTCGGTGTACGTGCCTTCGGTGAGCCGAGGATCGGTGTGGCGTAGATGAGCCTGTCGGACACGGGGAGAGACGCCGGCCGCCGCCAGCATGGTCGATAGCGTCTTGCGTTGGGCGTGGAGGTCGGCGTAACCGATCCTCGTATCTCCGTACTTGATGCCCGCAGCCTTGAGGTCGGCCTTCCACGCCTTTATCCCGGGCACGCGCCGGACTACCGACGTGCCGGCCTCGACAGTCTCCGGCCGGATCGCCCGAAGTTCGTCGGCGAGCTGCGGGTGGATCACAACGGCATCAGCCCGCTTTGACTTGGTGGTCTCGCCGTGCTGACTCCCCGCGAGTATCACACGGCAATTCCGGGCTACATCTATGGCGGCCTGATCGCGTCGCTCGTGGACTGCCGCGGCACCGGTTCGGCAGCGCTGGCCGCATATCGGCCGGCCGGCTGCGTATCCCGGAGCCCAAGCCACGAGCAGCCGTCAGATGCCCGGTGGGCCAGCTACCGTCACGCCGAATTGTTCAGTGAGCGTTCTTGCTAGGGCATTTCACGATTGCTCGTAGCGTCGGCCCCCCGTGGCCGACGGGAACACCATGTGCGCCCCCTTGCAAGATTGCCCCCCGACAAGGGGACGCCTCATGCCACACCCAATCGTGAAATGCTATAGCCGGCCGGAGGCTGCTTGGGGAGAGGTCGCCTATCCCGCCCCGAGGCCCATCGCTTCCCCCAGACGGACGACCAGCAGCGCCCCCAGGTAGGCGGCCCCCGTCGTGTAGGCAAAGAGAAAAGCGGGCCATCGCCACGAACGCGTCTCCTTGCGGACGGTGACCAGTGTGCCGACGCATTGGCAGGCCAGCACATAGAAGACCATGAGACCAATACCGACGGGCAGCGTGAGCAGTGGGCGGCCGTCCGGCCAAGTCGCCGAAACGAGTTCATCCCGCAGGCTGCGGGAGTCCTCGCCTGTCTCCGCAACCGCGAAGGTAATGCCCATCGTTCCCACGAACGCCTCCCGGGCCATGAACGAGCTGAGCAGACCGATGCCGATTCGCCAGTCGCAGCCGATGGGCTCGAGGACCGGCTCAATGACCTGGCCTATCCGCCCCAGGAAGCTGAGGCGAAGCCGCTCAGCGGCCGCGATTTGTTCACGGGTTTGAATCTGGTCTTCCGGCAGCGCCGCCAGACGCTGCCGTGCGCCCTCCGAGAATAGAGTCTCGTCGGTTCTCGGAAAGTAACTCAGCGCCCAAACGATCACGCACGCGGAAAAGATCATCGTCCCAGCGGCTTTCAGGAACGACCCGGTACGGTCCCACGTTGCCCGCAGGATGGTCATGGGCCGGGGCAAGTGGTACGGCGGCAGTTCGAGCACGAAGATGGGCGGCGGGCCTGCAAGGATCGTCCGCTTAAGGATGCGAACGACCGCCATGGCCGCGAGGATGCCCGCCAGGTAAAGGCTGAACAATATTCCCGCTTTGAGCCAGGTTCGCCCACCAAACATCGCTCCGGCCAGCGTCAAGTACACCGGCAGACGGGCCGGGCAGCTCATCAGCGGGGCCACCAGAATGGTGGCCAGCCGATCCCCTCGGTGTTCGATTGAACGCGTCGCCAGGATGCCGGGGACCGCGCAAGCGAAGCACGAAACCAGCGGGATGAAACTCTTGCCGGGCAGGCCGGCACGGCTCATCACTCGGTCCATGATAAACGCCGCCCTCGCCATGTAGCCGCTGTCCTCCAGAACAGCCATGAACAGAAACAGCAGGCAGATCGGCGGGAAGAAGATCGCCACCGTTCCCACGCCGCCGATGATGCCGTCGGTGATGAATGAGCGCGGCGCTCCTTCGGCGAGCCTCGAACCGACCCACGCGGCCGCAAACTGCTGCCCGGCTTCAATCAAGAGCATTAACGGTTCGGCGCCCCAGAACACAGAACTGAACACCCCCAAGACCACCGCGGCGAACGTCACCGGACCCCAGAGGCGATGCGTGACCACCGCGTCGATCCGATCTGTCCATGCCCCGGGCGGCGTCGTGCCCTGGCGGCCTGGCGGACCGGCGGCGTGCGTCGCCCGGCGGACCACTTGTGATATCCAGGCGTAGCGGGCCTCGATGACCGCGCTGGCGGCATCGGCGTGCAGTCCCTCCAAATCGCTGGCTGCCGCCCGAAGGGCAATGGCCTGCTCCGGCGAAAGCGTCCCCAGAAACCGCTCTGCGGCCCGCCTTGCCGC
The DNA here is from genome assembly GCA_964470125.1 of uncultured Planctomycetaceae bacterium. Taxonomy (GTDB): domain Bacteria; phylum Planctomycetota; class Phycisphaerae; order UBA1845; family UTPLA1; genus DATKKX01. The sequence goes on from CAYYBO010000016.1 coordinate 5,144, forward strand.
CTCCTCTCCGGAGAGGTAATCCGACAACCATAACAGGGCCGCTCCTCTCCCGGCGGACCGGCCAAGCCCGGCCTCTTCCAGGACCCCTCCGGCGTCATGCACCGCCGCTTCGACGGCTTCGCCCAGGTTCCATCGTCGCGGCGGAGCCCGGAAGTCGTCGATTCTCCCCAGAGCTTCCCGCAGTGCCTCGATTCCTCGCCCGCAGTCGCCCACCGTCGGGAAAACCGGAACACCCAGTTCCCGTGACAACACCTGGCAATCAACGTGAATGCCGCGCCGCGCCGCCACGTCCATCATGTTGCAGGCGATGACCACCGGCACGCCGAAGTCGAGAACCTGGGAAGCCAGGTACAAATTCCTCTCCAGGTTCGCGGCGTCAACCACCAACAGCACGCCGTCAGGCATTCTCTGCCCGTCCAGCCGGCCCAGCAGCACGTCACGGGCGATTTCCTCGTCCGGCGACCGGGCCGATAGACCGTATGTGCCGGGCAAGTCGATCAGAACAATGCTCGTGCGCGGCAGCATTCCCTCGCGTTTCTCGATGGTGACGCCGGGATAGTTGCCGACCTTGTAGCGCAGGCCGGTCAAGGCATTGAAAATGGAGGTCTTTCCGGAGTTGGGGTTGCCGGCGACCGCAACCCGCTTGAGACCGTTAACCAGTGCCACTGGCGCGTCACATTCGGTCATCAGTCTCTCTCGACCAGTACACCCGCGGCGTCGGATCGCCGCAGACCCAGTCGGTACCCCCTGACGTGCAACTCGATGGGATCACCCAAAGGGGCCGTGCGCACGACCCTCACGGCGGTGCCGCGGGTCAAGCCCATCTCCAAGAGGCGATGGCGAAGTTCGGCGGCGCCGTTGATCTGCCAGACAGTACCCGCTTCCCCTGGTCGAAGATCACTCAACGGTCGAGCAACTTGCCGCATACGCTTGCTCCTCGGCGAAATCGGTGGCATCCGTCGGTGTGGAGTCCCTAATTGCAACTGAGACTCAGTATCAATTACATCGTCCAGAGTTTAGCAAATCTTGCTCAGAATTTCCAGAGTTGCCGATCAGTTTATGCTTTGTTTGCTGTACTGTACCCGGAAATGGCGAGAAAACTACTGTAACGGGCTTTCCCGTAGATGGTTAGGTGAGAGCACCTCGCCTGCTATGCTCGCCCAAAGCCTACGCCCGGAGGCAGAGGCGCCTAGGTGCTAGACGGATAAGGAACGCCCGGCCCGCCGTGGGCGCTGGGCGACGTGCGGTCGCCGCTGAGTTTCATCTTCATCACCCGGCCGACCTTGAACTTCACCGTTCGCTTCTCGGGCACTTCGACGCGCTCCAGTGTCTTTGGGTTCTGAGCTACCCGGGCGGCGCGGACCTTGCTCTCAAAAACGCCGAAGTCTCTGAATTCCAAGCGATTTCCGCTGCCGAGCTCATCCATGATTTCGTCCAGGAAGCTCTGGATGATCCGCTTGACCACCACTCGCTTGCTCCCCGTACGATCTGCGATGCGGTCGATCAGTTCCTTCTTCGTAACGGTTTTCATGGCTGCACCACGGACTGGTTTACCGCGATTTCCTGCCCCACCCGAGAAGGTCAGGTCCGCCAGGCGTGCTGCCTTGCAGCAGCCCTCACGGTGGTTGAGCGGACGCGAAAACGAACGTAACCTATACTACCGCAACTAGTTCGCGTCACGCAAGTTGTTTCCACCGACCTTGCGAGGCCCACACCGCGACAACTCCTTTTCTGGCACGACGATACGACAACGCTGACTCCCGACGGAGGTTGGGGCCTGAAATGAAAATTGCCATAAACACCTGACCACACATATGTTACAATTCGCGACCCAAGGACAATAAAAACATAGGACTTAGTGGATCGCGTACTGGTCAGAAGTTGGCCCAGAGGGTATGGAACTGCAAACCGCCGGGCGCGGGCCCGACGCCGGACAGCTACGCCCGGCATTGCCGACCGGGGCACAGAGTGTCAGCGCCTGGTCACTCCGCGCTCATGCGCCGCCCTGCGAGAGGCGAGCCACCGAGTCGCTGCCGATCACAGACTGACCGCCTATTGATGCCGCGCTTGCCACGCGGTCAACTCGGTGAGCTCACCGGCGAGCTTGATCCACTCGGGAAACGCCAGCGATTGCTGGCCGTCGGACAAGGCCTTGTCCGGATCGGGATGGATTTCGACCATTACGCCGTCCGCCCCGGCCATGACCGCCGCCTTGGTCATCGGCGGCACGGCCCAGCTTATGCCCACGCCATGCGAAGGATCAGCGATGACCGGCAAGTGGGTGTGCCGCTTGATCATCGCCACGGCGGAAAGATCGAATGTGTTGCGCGTCATGGTCTCGAAGGTGCGGATGCCTCGTTCACAGAGGATGACTTCGTAGTTGTCCAGTGAAAGCATGTACTCCGCGGCCATGAACAGCTCTTGCAGTGTGGCGCTCATGCCGCGTTTCAGCAGGATCGGCCGGCGCAGCTTACCGACAGCCTCCAGCAAGGAGTAGTTCTGCATGTTGCGAGCGCCGACCTGCAGCACATCGGCCACTGCCGCCACCGCCGTCAACGATCCCGTGTCCTTGACCTCCGTCACGATCCGCAGGTCGAACTGCTTGCGCACCTCCTCCAGCAGGCGAAGCCCCTCCTCCTTCAATCCCTGGAAGGCATACGGCGAGGTCCGCGGCTTGAACGCTCCGCCACGGAAGAACTTGGCGCCGCTTGCCGCCACCACTTCCGCCGTTCGAAACACCTGATCGCGAGACTCGACCGAGCACGGCCCGGCGATCATGGTGAAGGCCCCGCCGCCGATCTTCGCTCCGCGGACCTCGACGACCGTGGCTTCCGGCTTCACTTCGCGGCTGACCAGTTTGTACGGCTTTGAGACCGGCACGCACTCGGCCACGCCCTCCAGATTATGAAAGAGCTCGGGCGCAATCGAGCCTTGATTGCCCGTGATCCCGATCGCCACTCGGATCGAGCCGGGAATCTCGTGTGGTGCGAAACCCAGCTCGCGGATGCGATCGCAAACTTTCGCGATTTGCTGCGGCGTTGCGCCTTTCTCCATCAGAATCAGCATCGTTTATCCCTCTGGACTATCAGGCAGCGGCCGCTGTCGCCCGCGAAGCCTCGCCTCACAGCGCCGCGCCTATTATCGTCCGCGCCCCGATCTCGGCGTGTGGACCGGCCGGGCCGCCCGCTCAGCGTACTGCCGCAGATGGTCGACGAGGATCTTCTCGGATTCAAAGTCAAGATCGTAATCCGCCTCCAGTTCTTTGAGCACCCGTTCGATGTGCCAGCCGCACTTGCGCAGGCGATAAGCGGCCAGGACGGCGTTCGATCGTTGCTTCCCGGCGTCACAGTGAAAGAAGATCGGCCAGTTTGCCTGGCTGGCGAGCACCTCCGCCGCGCGATCCAAATCCTCGAACGGCCCACAGCCGTTTCCAGGCATCGGGATGCGAATCAACCGCATGCCGGCGGCCTGGATCGCATCGACCTCCTGGACATACTTGGGCTCCTCTTTATAGCCCGTGAGGCTCATCACCGTCCTGATGCCCTTCTCTCTCGCCAAGTTGCGAATATGATCGGCGTTCGGGAAGCCGCCGCGAAAGATCTTGTCCGGCGTGATTTCGGCGAATCGCCTGGGGTAGCGCTGGGTGCGCTCCGCAACCGCCACAATCCCCGGCGGAATCAACAACACCATGATCAAGAGCAATCCACGACTCACGTTCGTCAACCCTCGGTAGCCTCGGCTTTCGCCTGGTCCGGCAAACGGCCGGACGCGGCTCACATTGTACCCGCCGGCGTTGAAGTTACGAGCCGGCACGGAGTCCCGTCACGACTGGCTCTTCGGGCTTCGCCTTCCAGGCCAAGCCCCGAATCTCGGGCGTGACGGCTCGCTAGGCCAGCAGCTTGGCGATCGCCTTGCTGATCCGCCCCAGGCCCTTGGGGCCGACCTTGAGCAGCACATCCACAAGCGTACTCACGGCGTTGAGAAAGTCGTGCATCTCGGCGAGCCGGCCTTGATACACCTTCGCTTCAGCGGCTTCCTCTCCCCTTAACTCACCGGCCCCAGAGGCGACCATCTCGCGGCAGTGACCGATGGTCTCGATGATCGGCTCGACTTCCCGTCGGCGGCGCTGTCGCACGATGGTCTCGAACATCCACCAGACGTCCGTGCGGCAAAGAAAGTACTCCTTGCGGTCGCCGCGCTGATGGACGCGGTCGATCAGGCCCCAATCCACCAGCGAGCGAAGGTTCATGGAGGCGTTGCCGCGCGAGATCTGAAGTGCATCCATCACGTCGTCGGTGCAGACCGGAACCGTCGAGACATAAAGCATGGCGTGAATCTCGGCCATGGTCCGATTGATGCCCCAGTAGTTGGCCATCTCCCCCCATCGGCGGACGAAGAGGGCCCTGGATCCTTCTCGCACCGAACGAGACATTGCCTTTGCTCCAGCACGGCCAACAAATATTGATCTTTCAGTATTATTTGAAAGTATCATCGTCCGAAGCGACCTTGTCCAGCAGACCCGTCCCGCCGACGCCGGCGCAGCGGAATCCGGCAGGCCAGGCCCATCAGAACCCACCACGCAAGTCGTGGGCTGGAATGCGTCCAACGCTGCTTGTGGCGTTGCGAGCTGCCTCCTTTGTCGCGCGCTGAGTCTTGCATTCTGCGACATCCTGGCCCCGCCTTCGCAGGCTGGCTTCTGATGGGCAACGCGAGTCGTGAAGCGGGAGGATGCCTCCAACAAGGCGGGAAGGCAGACGACCCCGCACTTGGCGGGGCCGTCTTGTCACTCGAAGGTTGTCGGAAGGCGGTCGGGGAGGCCGCTCCACTACCGGTGGAAGCGGCGTCGGACATACCACTTCATTCCGCCGAGCCCGACCAACGTGCTGACCATGCCCACCAGCCAGCATGGACCGCAGAGGGGAATCCCCAGAACGCTCTGGAACAGAAACAGGACGCAAAGCGGGCCGCCCGGCGTCGGCTGCGCCTCCGGCGGAGGCTGCTCCTCGGGGGCGGGCTCCGGCGTCTGGCACTCATCGGGCACGCCGTCGCCATCGAGGTCCGCGCTCCTGCCGCTGGCCAAGTCGCACTCGTCGGGGATTCTGTTGTCGTTGCAGTCGCGGCTGGTGCCGTTGGCCAGGTCACACTCGTCCGGGACTTTGTTGCCGTTACAGTCCTTGCTTCTTCCGGAGGAGATGTCACATTCGTCCGGAATGCTGTTGGCGTTGCAGTCCGGCTCGCACTCGTCGGGGATGCCGTTCTCGTTGCAGTCCAGCGAGGCGGCGTCACGCGGCCCGCCCAAACCGGCGAGCTCACCGTTGAAATCGCCGATGTCGGTCCACCCTCCCGTGGCGGGGTCGATCAAGACCAAGCCTGCGCCTGCAAAGTAAACGTAATAAGGCGGGTCGAGGTAGATGTAGCCGGCAATACCATAGAGTTGGCCGTCCGCGCCAAAGGCAATGTCGATGATCTGTCGCTCACCCTGCAAAGGATCAACCACCGGCACCGAGAAGAGCACGTCCCCAGTGGCCTTGTCGTGGAGCTGGAGGATGGATGTGCCGATGGGCTGCCGGGTCTGTTGCTCTTCCGGTTGCCCCAGCTCAATGGTGATCGAGTAGATGTCTCCTGCGGCGGACGTGGCCATGCCAAATCCAAACACGCCGGAGTTCAACGTCTGGCTGATCGCGCCGGTGGCTTTGTTCAGGACAACAAAACCGTCGGGGCCGATGCCGTACAACGTACCGTTCTGCCCGAAAGTCAGCCCGAGCACGGGCATGTCCTGGCCTGTCGGTTGCGGCAGCGGAGTACCTGCGCCGGTGGCGGCATCCACGAGGTAAAGGTACTGGTCCATGCCGTTGAAAGCCACGCCGGACGGAACATTGACAGTGTATATCTGCCGGTTTGTAGGATCGACGGCGATGTCCTTGAGCATGTACTCCGTCGGGGAGACTTGCCCGACGAAGCGGTCGCTCGCCGTGGGTGGATATACGTAGAAGAACGCCGCGCTGAGGACCGCGCGAGGCGTTTCGCCCTCCGTGTAGGCCGTGCCGGTCGCGGTCAACTCGGCGATGAAGTCGCACTCGTCCGGCCGGCCGTTCTGGTTGCAGTCCTGACTGGTTCCGGCGGCGATGTCCTCGTCGTCGGGGACGCCGTTGTCGTTGCAGTCACCTGCGATCTGCGTGGTGGCGATCGCCGAAAGGGCCGCCGTCTGAAGGAACGCCCCTTCCATGCCCCATCCGCCGGCGAATGCAGCGGTCAGGCTGATCAAAACAATGAAACCCGCGATGCTCAGTTTACCTGTCATGGTCCCTCTCTCCGACTTCTAATGTGTTGGTTCAATTGCGGATTGTAGTCGCCGCTCTGCTGGGTAGCCCAAGCGAACCCCCACAGAGGGCCACCCTCTCAAGCGCTGACCCGACAGGGTTATCCGATGAGGCGGCGAACGCGGCCTCAGCCGCCCCCCTGCCATCGCTTTGGACTACGCAGGCCGGTAACACGGCTATGGATGAATCTCACTCACTTCCGCATAATGGCGACAAACCGGCGGTGGGGGACCGCCCCATACAAGGACGGCGCGAATGGCCAGTAATGCCCGGAAAGCAAAGCACAAAACGTCAGACAAAGCACCCGCGAGCCAGCAGCCCGGCTCACGGAAGGGACAGGGGCGAGGGAAACCGCCGGTCGGCGAGAAGATCGTCGGCTTCGCACAGTCGATCGTCGCCTCGGCCGCCAAGAAACGGGACCCCTCCATCGAAATCCCCCTTCGCACCCTGGCCAACGCCCAATACAACAAGTCTAAGCGGATCATCGAGATGGGCGGCCGCACCACAACCCGCAACTTCTTCGATCTCGGTAAGGCCAAGAGCTTCATGCAGACCGCCCTCATCGCTGGCGGCTGCAAACGCCTCATCAACGAGGACAAGACGGTCAGCATCCGCGGACTCTACTATTTGACCAAGCACACCATCGCCGGCACGAAGGAGAAGACGTTCAACGATCAAGTGGAGAGCGACCCGATCATCGAGGACCTGGAGGTCGCCCTGGAGGCGTTGCGCGAAGAGCTGCACGTATACGCGAAGAGCGCCGGCTCGATAGCCGGCAAGGTAACCATCGTCAGCAAGGGCGACGTGATCGACCTCCGCCGCATGGGCGCCGGCGGCTACACAATCCCAAGCATCGTTGAGCCGGCCGTGTTTCAATTCAAGAACTGCGAGGCGAAGTACGTCCTGCACGTCGAAAAGGACACCGTCTGGCAGCGGTTCAACGAGGACAAGTTCTGGCAGAAGCACAACTGCGTCTTGACCCACGGCGGCGGCCAGCCCCCGCGCGGCGTCCGACGGCTCCTCCACCGCATGCACGAAGAACTCGGCCTGCCCATCTACTGCCTCCTCGATAACGACCCCTGGGGGTACTACATCTATAGCGTCATCAAGCAGGGCTCGATCAACCTGGCCTTCGAGTCGCAGCGTATGGCCGTGCCCGACGCCAGGTTCCTCGGCATCCGCAGCCGGGACTACGAGGACTACGGCCTGTCCGACGACGTGAAGATCGCCGTCGACGACAAGGACGTAAAGCGGGCCAAACAGATCCTCGCCTACCCCTGGTTCAAGGGCAAGAAGGACTGGGAGAAAGAGATCGCCGCGATGCTCAAACACGGCTTCAAGATGGAAGTCGAGTCGCTGCTCACCAAGAGCATTTCATTTGTCACCGAGACATACCTGCCGGAGCGATTGAAGCATCGCTCCCTGTGGCTGGATTGAGGCGCCGCCGGAGTAACGACAACACAACGCCAGGGCGAGCTTGCCCACAGTGGCGTCTGACGCACGTCGGACCCGAGACCACCAGCTCGCAAAGCTCAATGTAGAGTGCGCTATCGACGCTCCCTTTGTCGACGTTCCGGCTCAGCCCCGCAGCGGCACGTATACGTCCGTGACCAAGTCCGCCGGAGGAGTCGTGTTGGGATCGTTGCGGTAGAACTCCAGGCTGGGACCCGGCGAGGGCTGGCGGCCGTGAGCCGGAAGCCACTGGCCCATTAGGGCGGCGTAGGTCTCGGCAAGCCTCTCGTAGGGACCGTGGTGGGTGGTGACGGCATATTGCCCGCCTCCGATCTCCTGCACGCCGACGTCGCCTTCCGCCACGACCGCCCGGTCGACCGTCAGGCAGGCGTCATAGCGTATCTTGTCGGCCGGGGTGATCTCCGGATCGTCGTAGCAGACGCCGAGGCATTGCGAGGTCGGGCCGAAGAGGCCGTGCATTCCGGCCCATTGGCAAAGCCGGCCCCAAGTCGCGCCGACCTGGTTGTACGGTCCGACGTGCCGGACAAAAACCACGCGCATGGGCTTCAACTCTGTGATTCTGACGTTCATCTTGGCCCCTTCGTTGGTAGTTGGTTGGAATCCTTCGAGGCGGCCGTCGGGGGCGTAATGAACGCCTGACGGCACGCTCGTCACCGGCACCGGCCGATGCTGTTGGCGAAAAGTCGAAGGCGGCGCGGCGAACATGGCCTTGAAGGCGCGGGTGAAGGCCTCGTGGGTCTCGAAGCCGGCGTCGAAGGCGATTTGCGTGACCGGCCGGTCGGAGCACTTCAGGTGATACGCCGCCCTCTCAAGACGCAGGCGGCGGATGTGCTCCATGATCGGCTCGCCGACCATCCCGCGGAAGACCCGATGGAAATGAAAGGGCGAGAAGTTCGCGATGGTCGCCAGGCCATCGAGTTCCAGTGCATGGTCCAGGTGGGTCTGGATGTGTACGAGCACCTTGAGGATCCGTTCTTCGTAGTCCTGTTGCGTGTCCGTCTTCATCGTTTCACCGCTCCCACTATGACCGGATGGGAGATGCCCTGCTTGACGTATCTTGCTGATTTTCGCAGGCGGCACCAGATCGCTGGGGCACCCATGACATCTTGCGTGGAGTCCCAAGGACGATCCCTCTTGGCTCCATCGGGGGCAATGGAACCTGGCCCACGGCGTAAGCCAATGGTACCCGCACAAGTTCTGCGCGGCGGTCCTGGCGGTGGAAAGACCTTTTTACCGAGAAAGTGACTTTGTCTTAACTGACAACCATCATCGGCCCTGCCCGGCCGGCCCTATGCGACTGCCGCTTCAGGCCTCCGCGAAAGGTCGCCCGGCCCCCTTCGCTATTCGCCGTTCGCTATTCTCGATTCCCCTCACAGCCAAACGCCCGGCAGGCGCTTGCGGCACTTCGGGCAGTTGCCGGTCTTGAGGTTGTTCTCCAGGATCTTGAAGCCCAGCCGTTGGACCATCGGCCGCCGACAATCCGGGCAGATCGTGTTGTTGCCGGGGTGCGGGGAGACGTTTGAGGTGTAGACAAACCGCAAGCCCGCCTTGCGGGCGGTCTCGCAGGCCGCCTCCAGCGTCGGCACCGGGGTCTGCGGCAGGTTGGCCAGCTTGTACATCGGCACGAACCGGGCAAAGTGCAGCGGCACGTTGCCGCCGAGGTTCTGCCGAATCCATCGGCTCATGGCCTTGATCTTCGCGGGCTCGTCGTTGTACGTCGGCACCACGACGTTGATCAGCTCCAGCCAACACTTGGTCTGCTTCTTGATTGTTTTGATGGACTCCAGCACGGGCTCCAGACTGACGCCGCAGACGTCGTGATAAAAGTCCTCGTCGAAACCTTTGAGCGTGATGACAAAGGCGTCCACGTGTTTGGCGAAGTCCAGCAGCGGCTTGGGCTCGACGAACGCCGACGTTCCTACCACCACGTGCAGCTTGGCCTTCTTCGCCGCCTGGGCGATGTCCTTGGCGTACTCCAGAAAGGCCACCGTCTCCGTGTAGTTGAAGGCGATGGTGTCCAGCCCCTTCTTCTTCGCCTCGGCGACGGCCTCCTCGGCGGTCAGGCTGAAATTCTTCAACTCATCCGGCATCTTCTGGGATTGCTCCCAGTTCTGGCAGTACAGGCAGCGCAGGTTGCAGCCGCCGATGGCGACGGTCAGCGTCTTGCTGCCCGGTCGAAAATGGTGCAGCGGCATCTTCTCGATCGGATCAACGCGGAGAATACAGGGGTTATTGTAGGCCCGGGTGTAAAGCGTGCCGCCGACGTTGGTCCGCGTCCGACAGGGGCAGGTCTGGCCGTCGGCCAGGATGCAATTCAACGGGCAGACGAAGCACTGGACCTTCTTCTCCGCCAGCCGTTCGTAGTATTCCACCTGACGCGTGAACGTGACCGGCCCGTCCCCGTCGGCCCGGGCCACTAGCGGCTCCGTGCCGCGCATCAGGCAGGCCCCGCCGGCGCACCTACCCATCAGCGACAGAAACTGCCTGCGATTGAATTCGTGGCGATCCATGGTCCGCCTGCCGCCTGGGCCCCCTGGGCGCTAACCCTCCTGCTCACCTGACGAGCCGTGCTTCTCTGACACGGCGGCGGGGGCGACCGCTTTCACCCTGGGCCTCTCGGCGAGTTGTTGTCCACGGACCCGGAGCTGGCCTATGAACCGTGGATTGAGCATGAACTGCGAGATAATGCCGGGCAGGTCTCGCTCCCGCGAAAGCACCACGATCTCCTCTTTCAACTCCTGCAATCGGTCGCGCGGAGCAATCTCCTCGGCCAAGTCCGCCTTGTTCACCTCGAACTCCACGTCCGACATCGCCGCAGCCCGCCGGGCGGTCGCCATCAGCAGCGCCGCCCGCTCGGTCCGTTCGGCGTCTTTCAGCTCGCCGGAATACCTGGCCTCCGCTGCGAGCAGACCGTCAACCGCCCTGCGCAGTCGCGGCTCGCGCAACTTCCTGGCCCGCGCCAGCCACTCCTCCAAACGCGAGTGGTCGTTGGCCTGACCGACGCGCACCGGGCTTTTGAGGTTCTTGGGGGGAATCAAACAGGCCTTGAACTCCAGGAGGACTTGTCGCTGGCCGGGGTTCAGCACTTGCTCCACGGACCGCTCCAACCGTACTCTCGCCTCCCGTTCCTGCCCGGCACGCCGTTTCGCCTTCCTGGGAGCAGCCTGCCCGGCGGCGCGAAGCTCGGCCGCCGCCGCGTCATACATCGCGGTAATCTCGGCGATCTGCTTCCCGTCCAGGTGCAGGCCGTTGATCAGGTTCCAGTTGCTTATCTCGGCGCGAAGCTCGCCGATCTTGCCGGCCTGCCAATCGCAGGTGGTCGAGGGATACTCGTCCGTCCCTCGCTCGAAGACTTCCGCCGCCTCGCGCAGCGTCTGGTTGGGCAGGGTGCCCGCGATCTGACACAATGTCTCGGCCGCGGTCGGATGCAACAAGTTGCGTCCGACAAGGCCGACGCGAGGGCGTATCTCCTGGTGCAACTGCTGCCGCTCCAGCCTGGCCGCTTCCAGGCGGTCATCGACCGCGAACTGATCCGCGTTGAATCTCCGATCCCGCTCCCGCCGGCCTCGGGGAATCCGCGGACCACCGCCGGACTTGTTCCTCGCCTTCGCGCTGATCTTGCGAATCGAACCGGACTGTCGCTGCTCGGGCGTCAAGATGTCGCTTGCCTGTCTCTCAAGCTCGAGCAGTCGAGCGGTGATCCTCTCCTCGACGGCCTTGGCTTGATGGCTGACTCGGCCCGCGCGTTGCTCGACGGCCGGCGTGAAGCCGCGGTCTGTCCTGTCCTCGGCAAGGAAAGCCGCAAAGGCCTCCAGCATCTCGGGCTGCAACTCCGCCCGGGTTCGGTAGGCCTCGACGTGCAACGGCGCCGCCTCGGCGGCAACGGCAAGGAGCTGCCGTGCTTGATCGGCAGTAAGACCCAGCCGGCCGATGAAGTCCTGCACTTGGGCGGCCTCGTGCAGGCGATTACGACCGGCAGCCTGGACTAAGGCCTCAAGCTCGTCCTCGGCCGAAGTCTGCGCAGAGCTTCCCGCGAGCAATGCGCCGATGACCAAGACAAATCGAATCGAGCATTGCGGTGATCTGAACAGGAACATGAGACACCCCATCGAATGTGTCGTGTGTGAAGCTCGTCTGAAAGACATAAACGACCGCCGCCGGACGGATATTGCCGTCCCATAAGGCCATTGTCACGTTCTGCCGACCCCAGCTCAAGGAAAACCTCATCGCGTGCGGATTATTCGGACACTCTCTTCCGCCACCGGGCCTTGGTGGCGACGTGTTCGCTCTCGTTCGCAACCGGCTGCAAACAGACCCTCGCACTAGCTCAAGCAACGCAGGTGGAGCCACGATGTTAGAAATTAGAGGGGAAAGAAGCCGTGAGAAACAGCTCGCCCGCCGGGCAAGGGACTCCTGTTGCCGCCGCGGGTGGACGAGGAGAAGCGCATGGCCGACCAGGACAAACAGCCCGCCCACAGGGATACAGATCCGGTGTTCTCCACCCTCTTGGCCGAGGCCCCCGAATTGTGGCAGGTGGTTGAGGAGTTTGTTCGCTCGTTGCCTGAGCGCGTCGCCGCAATGCAGGAGGCCCTGCACGAGGGAGCCGTCGACAGACTCCAAACGCACGCCGACCAACTCAAACAGGCAGGCGCCGACCTCGGCTACGACCAACTCAGCCGGCGATCGGCTGAAATCGAGCAGGCCCTCCACGGCGGCGAGATCGATCGCGTCTCCGAAAAGATCGCCGAGATCACCTCATTGGTGGACCGAATCCGGGAAGGTCTGGAAAAAGACCCAGGCTCGTTCTGAGCAGGATTATCAAAGCCCCCAGCCAGCCCGCTTGCTCCTATTCACCACCGACGATCCGCGTATAATCTGCCCCGTCGTCGGAGTGCGGCCGTGAATGTCACCGAAGATCCCCGAGCGAATGCCAGCCTGCTGATTCTTGAAATCGGCAACTCGCACATCGCCGTCGCCACTTCCGTCCAGCACCAGATCCGCACCCACGAGCGGTTCGGCCACGATGAAATCGACAGAGTGGTCGACTACGCGGAACAAGCCTGGGCGGCCCTGCCCGACAACCGACTGAAGGCCCTCGTCGCCGGCTCAGTGGTGCCGAAGGTCCTTGCGGAACTTCGCGAACGGCTCTCGAAGCGGGTTGACGCCGCCATGTTCGTCGTCGGCCCCGACCTCCATCACCCCATCCTTTTGGCCGTGGAGGAGCCCGACGCCGTAGGCGCTGACCGCGTGTGCGCCGCCGCTGCCGCCTACGACCAGATCAGGGCAGCTTGCGTCATCGCCAGCTTCGGCACGGCCGTCACCATCGACTGCGTGAATGACGAGGGCGTCTTCATGGGCGGGGCCATCTTGCCGGGAACGGCCCTCCAGGCCAAGGCCCTGCACACCGGCACCGCTCAGCTCCCCGAGGTGACCGTCGAGGGCGCGGGTACGGTCTATGGGGCCAGCACGGAAGAGGCCATCCGCAACGGCATCGTCTACGGCATCGCCGGCGCTCTCCGCGAAATCACCGAACGATACGCGACAGACTTGAAGGCCTGGCCTCGGCTGGTGGTCACCGGCGGCGGGGCTGAATTGGTCAGCAGGCACTGCGACTTCATCGACAACCTCGTGCCCGATCTGTGCGTCCGCGGCATCGGTCTGGCCTATCGAAAACACTTCTCCTCTTTCGACGACGAGACATGACCTGCGGCCCTACCGTTGCGGCACTGCTCACGCCTCTGGCACCCGGGGCCATCGCGGTCATCGGTCTGGCCGGGCCGCGAGCCGACGCGATCCTCGCCGCCACTCTCCGACAACCTCACCGCGACCTGCCTCCGGAACTCCCCGTCGATCAGCCCATCTTCTGTCGTCTGATGGACGGCGACGATGTGCTGGAAGACGTCGTGGTCGCCCGCAGAATCCGCGACGGCGGCGTCATCGCCGAGATCAACACCCACGGCGGCGTCCGCATCGCCCAGAGAACGCTCGAGCTTCTCGCCCGGCACGGTGCAGACCTCATCGACGGCCTCAACTTTCATGAGAGGTTCTCCGCCTGCGGTCCGATCCGGCGCCACATCGATCGGGCCCTCCTGCGAAGCGCCTCACGACGGCTGACAATCTGGCTCTTCCACCAGCGATCCATCCTCCCCGGCTATCTTGGGCGGCTTGACCGGCTCGATCCAGGGGAACTCGCCGCCTTTCGCAGTCGCAGCAGCGCGGCGATCCGCCTGCTCGCCGGCATCCGCGTGGCTCTGATCGGCCCACCCAACTCGGGCAAGAGCACGTTGGCAAACCGGCTGATCGGCAAGGACCGGCTCATCACCTCGCCGCTGCCGGGAACCACCCGTGATTGGGTCAGCGAGACTGCTCTCATCCAGGACTGGCCGGTCACCTTAACCGACACCGCCGGCCTTCGCCGCACGGCATGCCCGATCGAAGCCGAGGCCATCCGCCGCGGCGGGGCCACGGCCCAATCGGCGGATGTGGTCGTCGTCGTGCTGGATGCAGCCGTCAACGAGCAGAAGCGACAACGAGCCCTCAACGCCGCCCTCCGCCTGATCTGCCCCGAGCAAACCAATCTGCTCGTGCTCAACAAGTCCGACATTGCAGAGAAGGCCGCCCTCGCTCAGGAGCCCAAGATCGGCGGCGGTCGCGAGGTATCCGACTTCCTGCCCGTTTCTGCGCTGACCGGCAACGGAATCCCCAACCTGGAAGCCCGACTCACCTCCCTGCTCGGCCTCGACCAACTCCGCGACGACCTGCCGACGGCGATCCTCCCGGAGCAGCTCGCCGCCGCTGCTCATCTCCCCTCGTAGCATCGACGGCATCGGCGCGTGCCGTCGGGCAAATGGAATATCTCCGCAAAGGCCCCGCCGCATTGCTCGCACATGCCCGCCGCGACCGGCGGATAAGGGCGGCCGTCAGCCTGAAACCTGCGATGGTCCTCGGCAAGTTCGCTGCGCCTCTTCCCGCGGCGCCAAATCCATGTCTTGACGCCGGTCCAGAACGCGATGACGGCCACCAACGCAATAAACAGAAAAACGAGCAGGCCGATCAGGAAGCGGATGTTGAGGGCGAACATTTCGAGTTGGCTCATAGGGACGCCCTCCGGCGATCCTCCGTGCAATGATTCTATTCTCACCGGGCCCCTGGCGATTATGAAAAACGCCCGAGATTAGAGTAGTCAGGCCTATGCCGCCGCGTTAGATTAAGTAGTGAGGTTGCGTTGGTAACACCATATTTGCCGGGCCCGTAGGCCGCGAAGGAGGTCTTAACGTGCCGGACATTTCAATAGCCAGCGAAATCGTCGCGAACGGACCCACCCTGATCACCCTCTACTGGGCGTGTGCCGTCGTCGGTATCGGCCTGCTTCTCGTCTCATTCCTCGGCGGCCTGCAGCACGGTGGGATCGATCTGCACGCCGACGCGGACGGCATGCCTGATGTCCACGGCGATATCCCCACGGACGTGCACGCCGCCGGAGGAATGGACACGCACGCCGACGCGGCGCTCGGCCACCATGGGGCAGGACATCACGCCGCGCCTTCCACCATGGCCACCTGGTTCTCGATCAGGTTCTGCATCTTCTTCATCGCCGTCTTCGGCGCCGTCGGCGTCATTCTGACCCAGATGACCGAGTCCGCTCCTTCCACGGCCCTGGCCGTGTCCCTGGCGAGCGGTCTGATCGTCGGGCAGGCCGTGCATCGCCTGTTTCGACGGATCAGCCAGACCTCCGGCAACAGCACGCCCCTCGTCGAGGACTACGTCAACCAGATCGGCAGAGTGACTGTCGCCGTCAGCCACGATCGCGTGGGAGAGGTCGCCGTCAGCGTGCGAGGCTGCCAGCGCTACCTCCCCGCGACCGCCAAGCGGACGGATGCAAGCTTCCAGATCGGCGAGGAAATCGCCGTGGTGGACTACAACGGCGGCGTCGCCGTGATCGTGCCGCGCAAGGAATTCGAGTTTCTCAAGGACGCCAAAAGCGCCTGATGAGCCCCGGACGTCTGATGAGCCCCGGACGTGTGATGAGCCCCGGACTTCAGTCCGGGCGGCCTTTCGACTCTAAGGAGTGATCAACACTAGGCTCGTGCCAACTAGAAAGGGAGGCGATTCATGCTAGTCAACATCCTCTCAGCGACAGACTGCGCCGCCGGCGCAACTCTCGGATTCGTTATCCTTTTCATCCTCCTCGCGGTCATCATGCTGATCGCCAAGCTGACCGTGGTGGGCAACCCCAGCGAGATGCTCATCATCAGCGGCAAGCGCCAGCGCGAGGGCCAGGGCTACCGCGTTCTCATCGGCGGGCGCACCCTGGTGATCCCCATCTTCGAGAAGGTTGAAAAGCTCAGCCTGCGCAACATGCAGGTCGGCCTGGAGGTCAAGGCCCAGTCCGGCGGCGGAACCATGCTGCCGGTGCTGGTCAACGGCGTGGCCAACGTCAAGGTCGCCTCCGACCCGGCCATCCGGGCCAACGCCATCGAGCGTTTCCTCGGCCAGCCCGCCCAGGAAGTGCAGCGCGTCGCCCGCGAAACGCTGGAAGGCGGCCTCCGCGCCGTGATCGGCAAGATGCGGCCGGAGGAGATCGTCGAGGACCGCGACAAGTTCGTGGCCACCATCGTGCAGGAGGTCACCGACGACTTCCGCAAGCTCGGCCTGCTCATCGACAGCGTCAACATTCAGAACATCCACGACGAACAGCAATACCTGGAGTCCATCGCCCGCAAGGCAAGGGCGGAGGTCATCTCCGCGGCCCGCAAGGCGGAGGCCACCAGGGCGGCCGAGGCGATGATCAAAGAGGCCGAGGCCAACGCCGCCGCCCGCCAGGCCAAGGCCGAACGCGACGCCGAGGCCAAGACCATCGAGGCCACCAGCAATCAGCGGGCCGAGCAGGCCCGGCTCGGTTCGGAGAAGGCCATCGCCGAGGCCGACAACGCCCTGCGGATTCGCAAGGCCGAGTTGGCCCGCGAAGCGGCCCTGAAGGAAGCCGAGCAGCAGGAAGCCGCCGCCAAGTCCGAGGGCGCCCGCCTCAAGGCCACTCAGGTCCAGGCCGCCATCGCCGAGCGCGACGTGGCCCGCGCCAAGGCCGAAGGCGACGCCGCGTCGGTGTTGGAGGAAGGCAAGGCCCGCGCCGCCGCCATCGAAGTGATCGGCCAGACCATCACCAGGCACCCCGACGCCCTGAAGGTCATGCTGGTCGAGATGCTGCCGAACATCGTCGGCCAGTTCGCCCGGTCGATCGAGAACGTCAAGCTCGGCGATGTGACGGTAATCGACGGCGGCCAGGGCCAGGCGATCAGCGGTGCCGCAATGGGCCGCGCCCGCATCCTCTCGGAGTCGCTGGCCATGCTGGAAAGCGTCCTCGGCGTCGACCTCCGCGAGCTAAGCCGCGGCATCGCCGGCCGCATGACCCACGCCCCGGCCTCCCCGCCGCCGGCTGACGCATCCCCAACGCCGCCCGCTCCACCGCCAGTGCGGGGGAGGAGTTGAGCGCTGATGTACAAGGAGGCCAAACCATAAGGCAGCTTGCGTAGGGCGGGCTTCGCCCGCCACGAGAAATCGACGGGTGAAGCCCACCCTATTTGACATTGGAATTACGGCGAGCGGGTACATAAGGTAATGAGGGGAAAGCGAAAGCAAGGCAAGTGCTGGGGATGCGGCAAGAAACCGAGGGTCTTGTCACAAGTGGATAGTGGCCAGTGGATTTGCCAAACCTGCCTGCGCCAGATTCGACCACCGAGGCCGAAGCATCTAGCCACACTGAAACAGATTGCGAGCCTGCGCAACCGTGGCATGTGGGTTGGCAATGATGCCACGAAGGAAGAAGTCGAACGCCTGAATGCGATTTGCGAAGCTAGACAACTTGGCTTGGACATCAACGATGACGCAACCATGCGTGAGGCAGACCAGGCCGCTACGGTCGCGCCTGTAGCCACTGCTGCTTCGCGCGCCGGAAGGCTGCGCAGCGTTGTGGCGGACTATGCTCCACTAGCAGCCCGTGGCGAAAGTCCACGAAACGCCGTTTTCAGTATCGCCACGCGGGGTGAAACCGACTTTTGCCACGGGCTGCTAGAGGCGGAGGGCAGCGTTCATGACGAGAGTCCCTGCGCAGGAATACGCACCGATTCGCAAGAGAACAGGTCTGTCGTCAGCGTGGCTGGTAGTGCTGTGTGTTGTTGTCCTGGCGGGTCTTGGATTCGCCACACTGAGGTGGGGCGTTGATTACGGTGAGCGCCTCGAGTTGTGCCAGGGGTGCGGCGCGCGGGCTAGTGTGCAACACTTGCGTGTACTGGGATGTGGCGGTGATTATGGCAGGAGTATTGACGAGGGACCCCTGTCGAAGACCATCCAGGCATGGAAAGGCAGTCCATGCAGACACCAATGGGTCTTGTACATTGGTGAGTGTGGCGGTGTGGGCAATCGAATTCGCATCAGTGGTGAAGCAATTGGAAGATACAGCCATGTATTGCTTTTGGAGACGCATGCTTGTCTAACGAGTGTCTTGAACGACATCCGAGAACGTGACCCCGGGTTGGAGGCTGGCCTCCACCAGGCCCTCGGTGACTCGTCCTCCGGATCTGCTAGGTTCTTTGAATCTGTTGAACGGGAGTGCGAAGATAGGGAGGACGGCGGCAAGCCTTGAACCGCGACCGGTCCGGGCAAGAAAAGGTGTCACGTGCGGAAAAGGTGCGTGCGGAAAAGGTGTCAGGATGGAATGGCATTAAGTTAAGCCACATGTCGTGCTCCGATCAGGGTTTGGTGTAGTTGGGCGCGGGCTTTGTTCATCAGGGTGTACTTCTTCATCCGAGCTAACAGGTGTCAGGATCAATTTTCTTGACAAGGCTCGTTGCGCCGCTAGGTTGCCGGTATGGGACGAGCGCCGCGCATCACCGAACCGGGCGTCGCGGAAGCACAAAGGTGTCAGGAAGCACAAAGGTCTCAGGATGAATTTCCAGGGTCCCCACTTGTCGTGACACCCTTTTCTGCCTCTCTTGCTGTCATCATAATTCATCCTGACACCTTTGCCCGCCTCTCTTGCTGTCATCATAATTCATCCTGACACCTTTGCCCGCCCCTCTTGCTGTCATCATAATTCATCCTGACACCTATGCCCGCCTGACACCTTTGCCCGCCCACCTTTGCCCACCCTCATTCATGCACGTAGGCCCAGTCGCCGACCCTTTCCAACCACCCGCCGTACCCAGTCCGCGGATAGTTGCCGAGCGGGAAGTACATGAACTGGTCGAAATTGATGCCGCCCGATGGTGTGCGTACGAAAAGAACCCACGGGTTGCCGTCGTATCGCTCGGGTGCCAAGCAATACAGATACTCCGGGTACGCACCCATGCCCGTGGATGGCACGGACGGGATGAAGTCGGGGACCAGGACCTCCAGCGACTCCGGCGGGCTCCCATGCTTCTGCTCGTATGACCGGATGGCGGCGACGAGCGGCGTGCTGCGATCGGCCAACCGGTGGAACGCGTTCGTCCTGATATGCCGGCCGATCTGCAGCGCCGCCGCGAAAGCCGTGCAGTAAGCAATCGAACACAAGACGGTCATGGCGGCCCATCGTCTGCTGCGTCGGAAACACAGACACACCAAGCCGACAACGAACATCACAACGGCGGCAAGCCCGGGGAACACGAGCATCGTCGCAAGCGTGAGAGGCGCCGCGCTGCCCCGAGGCGCGACTGCTGCCCACTCCGCCGCACAAATGCCCGCCAGCGGAATCGCCGCGCAAGCCAGCGGCAGGAGAATGAACCGGGTACGGCTTGACGAAGACAATGAGGGCATCACCGGTCTCCGCACCTGGCGCGGCTGAGCCGCAACCCAAGGAGCACGAAAAGGTGTCAGGATGAATTCTCCCGGCACTCACTCTCTTGGCGCGTCTACTTCCTCACTCTTGTCGCTGGGCGGCTCTGTCGGGCCTCAGCCCTGCAAGCAAAAAAAGGTGTCAGGATGAATTCTCCCGGCACTCACTCTCTTGGCGCGTCCACTTCCTCGCTCTTGTCGCTGGGCGGCTCTGTCGGGCCTCAACCCTGCAAGTACGTATACCCCTTCAGCCCCTGCTCATACCGGCGCAGCAGTTCAGCCGACTCCTGGAACGTCAGCTTCTTCTGCCGAACGGCCGCTTCGGACATGCGGCGCATGCGGGCCAGCAGGTCGTCGGAGGAGAAC
>CAYYBO010000017.1:0-24266 GCA_964470125.1 uncultured Planctomycetaceae bacterium
GTCATATCACAGACTTCAACCAGCAGTATATCATAATCTGTCGATGTGGCTGATGATTCGGGAACACTTCCAGGCGAGGTCTCGTCGGGAGCGGGGTATGCCTCGCCGGCCGGAGGCCAGGTTCTACGACCGCCTGTTGTTGTTGCTGGCTGCGAAGGGGCACGTCAAGCCCGCTCACTTGACGCCGCGCGAGTTCGCCGAGGCACTGGCCCGAAAGCACAAGGATTGGGCCGAGTTACCCGTCTTCACCGAGTGGTTCTACGAAGCTCAGTATGGGAGCCGCTCGCTGGCCGTTGAACGCTGGGAGCGGTTGCGGTCCTTCCTGCGGCTGCTTCGCGAGGGCGCCGCCTTCGCGTCTCGATGACGGAGATACCCGGGTAAACGAGAGCCGCGGGCTTCGGCGGCGAGGTCTTCCCTCGGCGGCCCAAGCCCGCGGTTCAATCCAGTCAGATTCGCCGGCGCAGGCTTCGCCGGAACCACACTAGGCTGTAGCCCACGGCGAGAGTGATCAATGGAGCCGCCGCCGCCGAGCCGCAGAGCCCGCACGGCACGGCGCCGCCGCCCGGTGTTACGGGCACCAGGGTGGACGGCGGGTCGGTGACCACGGTGAGCGAGAACTGCGTTTCGGTTGTGCAGCCCGCCGCGTCGGTGACCTTCAAGTGGATGGTATAACCGCCCTTGGCGCCGGCGGTGAAGGTCGGGTTGGCGGATGCCGGGTTGCTCAGGAGCCCCGCTCCGCCAGGATTGAGCGGGATGGACCATTCGTAGGTATAGGGGGCGCGTCCTCCCGCAGCCGTCGGATTGCCGCCGAGTGCCACTTGTTCTCCGATGAGAACGATAAGGTGGCGTTCCTCCGCGGCTCCCCCCGAAACCGTGGGCGGATTGGTGACGTTGATCACCACGTCCCTGTTCACCATCCCCGGTGGCACGGAGGAATCGATCACCGTCACGCGGATTCTGTAGGTGCCCGCGAGCAGCGGCGCGTTCCCCGTGGGATCATAGCCGGGGGGGCCGCTGGAGATCACATAGCCGTAGTTGTACGGCAGCCGTCCGCCGCTGATGGTGTAGTTCGCGTTCGTCGCCACGTCGCTCAAGTACATTCCGACGCAGGCCGCGATGGGGTCCTGGATATCCAGGGTCAGGGTCACGACCGTGATGGTCAATTCATCGGAAGCCGCGCACAAGCCCGGGGCGGTGTCCCTGACCGTGCAACGGATGCGGTATACTCCCGGCGCCGTCGGGGTGAAGACGGCGTTGGCCGAGGCGGTGCCGCTCAAGCCGGCTGCCCCGGCCGGGGACACGATCTGCCATGTGTACTGCAGCGGCGACGCAATGCCGTTCGTCTGCACGATCGCCGTCAGCGCCGCCGAAGTCCCCGGCGACATCTGGAAGTCCGCGCCGACGTCCAAGGTTAACGGCGGTACGCACTCGTCCGGCTTGCCGTCACCGTTGCAGTCGGTGAGTACGCCGGTGTCGATGTCGCAGGGATCGGGCACGCCGTTGTTGTTGCAGTCGTTGGCCGGATCATCCTGGACGGGGTTGTAGTGATTCGGGCAGTTGTCGCAGACATCGCCGTGTCCATCCCCGTCGATGTCGGACTGGCCGGGGTTGAAGACGGTCGGGCAGTTGTCGCAAGCGTCGCCGAAGCCGTCCCCGTCCGTATCCAGTTGGTCGGGGTTGTAGGTGTAGACGCAGTTGTCGGCGCCGTTTGGTATCCCGTCGCCGTCCAAATCGGGATCGCAGGCGTCGCCTATGCCGTCGCCGTCCGTGTCGGCCTGATCGGGGTTGTTCACGAACGGACAGTTGTCGCAGGCGTCGCCGTGTTCATCGGTGTCGCTGTTGGTCTGGTCGGGGTTCGGCACCGTGGGGCAGTTGTCAATCGCATCGGGAACACCGTCCCCGTCAGTATCCGTCAGACTGACCACTATCTCGATCTTGTCCGTGCCCGTGGGGCGGAACATCTGGCCGGGATTCAACGGGTCCGGGTATTGGTTCGGGCTCGTCACCGTCAGCGAGACGAGGAAGGTTCCGTCGTCCGGATAGGTGTGCTCGACGAGGCTCAGGGTCGAGGTTTCTCCATCGTCGAAGTCCCACAGGAACGTCAACCCGGGGTTCAGGTTGCCAAGCTCGTCTCGCGATTGCGAGGCGTCGAACCTGACTCGTAATGGTGCCTGCCGGCCGGGGTTGGTCAGGTCGTCCGGATAGGTGATGATGATCGTGGGTGCCGTCGTCGGTACCACTGTGCCGCTCTGAACGCGGATGGGGTCGCTGTAGGCCGTCTTGCCGGTGGTCAGGAAACTGTACCGGTCGGCCTGGCCGTTGCCGGGCGTGCCGTCCGTGAAGCTGTGTACGCGATAGGCGACGCCGCCGCCGCTGCCCGCGTTGGCGGTCAACTTCAGCGTCTGCGGGTTGAGCACGGCCGCGATAGTGTAGAAACCAGGAATCGGCCCCGCCGTGATCCTGACTTGATCGCCGATCTTGAAGGTGCTGGCCGCGAAGCTGGCGCCGGGATCGGTCAACAGGTAGTTGCCGCCGGCGTTGGAGACGGTGGCCCCGGCGCCCGCGGCGCCGGTCCAGACGATCTTGAACTTGACCGCCTGATGGTCCCAATCGCCTGGTTGTCCGGTCTGGTAGTCGACGCCGGTTGTGGCCTGCGTGGACTGGAGGCCCGAAAGCGAGCCGACCACGTTCCACTTCTCTGCGCCGGGGATGGAATCGTCGGCGCAGGTAACGGTCCAGCTTTCCAGCTTGGTCTTATTGATATTGAGATCGAGGATCTGTAGTTCCCCGCGGCCCCTGTTATTCGCGCCGGTGCGCGGCGTGGAATAGGCCGGATCGGTTTCGCCGTTCGCGCCGGGGCCGGGCTCTAACCAGGCGTAGAAGCGATAATCACCATCGCCGGGCAAGGTGCCCAACGGCACCAGGAAGGTGACTTGAATTGGGCCGGGACTCTTGGGCATTGGGTTGGTCTGCGGCGCAACCGCGGTGATCTTGGTGCCATCATATCCGGAGCCGTCCTGGTCGTAGTAGAGGTGGATCTTGGTCCCACCCCACTCATCGTGGGCCTGATAGCGCAGGCGGTACCTGCCGCCCACCACGCTTCCGCCCGGGGGGTTGAGGAAGCGGAACTCGGGAACGAGGTGCGGCTC
The DNA here is from genome assembly GCA_964470125.1 of uncultured Planctomycetaceae bacterium. GTDB lineage: Bacteria > Planctomycetota > Phycisphaerae > UBA1845 > UTPLA1 > DATKKX01. The sequence continues at coordinate 3,150 of CAYYBO010000017.1, forward strand.
CCAGAAGAACGTGACCACTGACTGGTTGGGGTATTCGCGAATATCGGTGATCGACAAGCCGCTGGGCTTGTGCCCCCACCAGTTGGAGTTTGCAGGGGTGTTCGCATTCCACTGCGTTACGCCGAGGGCGCCGGGGAACGGATCGCCGTCATCGCCGTTGTTCTCACCGTTCTCCAACTGTTGTAGCCCGTCGGCCTGGATGATGTTGTACGCAAAGTGCGTGCCCAGTCGTTGCTGTGGCGGTTTCGCCTCGGGGTTGCTCCCAAAGTCGGTGTGCATGATGAGGACGCCCTCTGCGGGGGCGTACCGATAGAAGTTAACCTGGGACGGATCAAACGGGTTGACGTAATGCGTTGCCCGCCAGAAGTAGAAGCGTTCCCCCGCAAGCTTGGGATTCTGGAAATAGAAGACGGACAGCGAAGGATCAAAGGCATAGTCCGTCAGCGTAATCTGGGTCGGCTCGAAGGGTTCCAGCGATTCCGTCAGGTCCTGGACTTGAATCCAGGACGGGTGATCAACTCCCAACGGGCCGGCCCCGGTGAACAACTGCTTCAGCGGCGGCGATGGATGTACCCATCCGCCGGACATGATGTCCCACACGCCGACGGGCCGGTTAATGATTCCGCCGCCCGGCGTATATTCGTCGTAGTCGTACAAGTCGGGATAGCCTTCCCAGACGTGCAGCCACTCGTGGCACATCAATGCCTTGGCGTAGCCGTCGATGGGCTCGCCGGTCTCGCCCGTGCCGCCCAGGGCCGTGGCGAAGTCGGAGAACCAGATTGGCGAGAGAGGATTGCCCGGCACCTCTCGAACCTGGACGGGGAGGTCCATTCCCGGCGCCGGGAGTTGGAACAAGCCGCGATCACCGGCGGCCAGGCCGTCCGGATAGATGCCCTCGGGCAGGATGACCGAGGAATGCAGGAAGCTCCTAGTTCCGCCGCCGGAAGGCACCTGCATGACTACGTTGTCCCAGTCCACGGAGTAGTCGAGGGCGGCCACCACGTCTTCGGTCAGTCGCCGTCGGTTGAAGGGGTATGTGCTGGCGGGGCCGCCATCGTTGGGCGTGAAGCCGTCGACGTCGAGGGCATAGTTCTCGGTATCCGCAGCGCGGACTTCGCCGAGATCCAGCAAGCCGTCAAGGTTGAAATCCCGCTTGAAGACCATCATGCGCTTCGCGGCCAGACCGAACGCGCCCAGAACCTTGGACCGTCCGGTGCTCAGATTGATCCAGTTCAGTTCTTCGGAAGTCCCCGTGGCGAACATCTCGGCCAGGGATCCGTCTGGGATTCCGGTTTCGGCGGGCAAGAGTGTCAGGGACTCGACGTCAAACGAAACTGTGATGTCCTCTTCGTTGTTATCCAGCACGGGAACCAAGTTGTATTCGAGCGGAGGAATCGCCAGAAAATCGATGGTGGCCAGGCGCTCAAAGGCTAAGTCGATGGTGTAGAACTTGTCATCCCCCGGCACCGCAACAAGCCCGGGATCACATGCCAAACCTTCGACGCCGGTCAGGGGGACCCCCAGGCTGGTCACGAGCTGCATTTCACCGGCCGACCCCGGGCCGGTGCCGAGCCGATACAACCTGCTGGTGCTGGTGCTGTCGGTTACCAGTGCGTACAGACCCAGCACGGCGGGACCGCCGGAGGGGTCAGCGACGTGGCCATACGCCAGGTCCGCGATTGAAGCCTGAAGGGACAGCTCGCCGAGTTTCTCGGCCACGCCCGTGGTCCGATTGATCGTTACGAGGATGTACAGCCCCGTCGACGGCTCCCTGCCGACGCCGTACAGGGGAGCATCCAGGCTGCCAACACTCTGGGATCCCAGCGAGATCGCAGTGATGCCTTCCACCGCGCTGCCCAGACCCGCCCCCGGCTCGGTCTCGATTGGCACCGGGATGCTCATCGACCAATTGCCCAGGAAATCCTTGACCAAGGATATCCGCACCAGGGCGTTACTGCCGTTGTCCACTCCGTAAAGCGATGGTGTTCCGGCATTGAACCAGTAGGCGATAGCCTTGATGGTATCTCCCGGCGCGGCCGTTCTCCGCCATGTCAGGTATTCCAGATTCAGGAGGTTGCCGCCGTCGAAACCGCCGGAGCCGTGAACGTTGTAGGCCAGCGGTCCTGCAGCGGGGATCCTGCCGTCGGGCATCGGGGGGGTGTTCGGATTGCCGGAGCCAAAATCCTGGCCGTAGGGCTGCGTGCTCCTGGCGGAGGTCACTTCTCCCAGCCGCCCATCGCCGCCATAGCCGAATTGTCCGGTCAATGGGTCGAAGGCCACGCCCGAAACGCTTCGAGCGTGATAAATGGACGACGGCAGGTCGTCGAACTCGGCAGGGCCGTCATAATAGTCAGGGATGCCGTCGCCGTTTAAATCGAGCGTGTCCGGGAGGATCGCCCCGGTGTTGTTCACGCCGACCCGGATCCTGCCGTCACCCTTGCTTGCCGCCTCGATTCTTGGCGAGGTGCAGCCGTTGGCGTCTGCCAAGGTCGTGGGGCGGCAGAGCGGGGTACACCGATTCGGGTTCTCATTTCCCTCGGGAACAATGCACGGAGGAATCGAAGCACACTGAATTGCAAGAGTGAGCTCGTCCGGCGAGGTCGGGTCAAGGTCGGGTCCGCAAGTTTGATCCCGGCGAGCGTTGGTGCCGCCACAATTCGGGTTGAAGGAGCGCAAGTCAGTGCTTCCCGACAATGCGCCGATTGACGGACTCGCCGGATTGAAAGGCTGAAGGTTCGGAATCCGCTGCTCCCAGGTCGGCGGCTTCGGCGCGGGCTGGATGCTTGCCGGCGGGATGCCGGCTTGGAGGTTCTTATCGTGCCAGTAGGCTTTCCACCACCGGGTGTAGCCGTCGTCACCCTCTGCGCAGGTCTCCTCGTCTTCGGGGCAGGGATCCCATGGCCAGGGGCTGGCGCTTGGGGCGGGCGTGACGGCCTCAAAGACCCACATGTTACCTGCGGGCTGCTGCTGAAGCTTGCTGCCGGTACTGGGCGATGATGTGGAACCACTCTCGAACCAGGCATCAGGGCCGTCATACCTGTCGTTGCCGAAGCGGGCCATGAAGCCCCGGGCATTCGGGTCTCCCTGGTAGCGGAGCGGCTCGCCGACGTCGCCGGGGTAATTCGCCCGGATGTACGCCTCGGCCCACGCTCTGCTTTGCTCATTCTCGTTCTTGTAGCTGGGGTCCAACTTGACCCAGCGGGACCTGGGATCGCTCGGACGAGGATCATATATAACCAGGAAGTCCTCAAATGGTTCCGGGAAATCCCATTCGCCGTCTTCGTCCCAATCGCAGAATTCATTGTTTTCGATGATGCCGTTCTGGTTACACGCTTGAGTGCAGAGCTCCGGGCATAATCCCGGCACCCATGTCCAGATTGGCTCGGGGATAGAGGGCGGATCGGCCGGGATGAACAGCCAATAACCGTTGGCGATCTCGGCGCACGTCTCGGTCCACTCGCCGGGGGTCGTGGTCGTGGAGCCGTCCGGATTGGTGATGATGATTTCACAGCACGAGGAGTCCACAACGCACACTCTGTTCTGGCAGGCGTTGGTGTCGCACCCGTTGCCGCCATTGGCGGTGCAGCAATTGCTGACTTGCGAGCCCCAGCCGTCTCGCGTGGGTTCCAGCAATGCGTCGTATCGTCCGTTGCCGTTGAGATCGCGGAATCGCTCGCCAGGCGTCCAGACCGGCCGACCCCAGATGTCATAGTCCACGAAACCGGGTGTGGGAAGATCGTCGGAGCTGCCGTACAGACCGGTGCCGGGATCGTTCCCGTTGTAGTCGATCAGTATTGCCTGCCTGCTCTGATCCACTTCCTCTCCCTGGAATTGCTGGAAGAAGCCGTCGCCGTTAAGGTCGGTGAAGGGCAGGATGAGACCATTCAGTGTGGTTGGCTCTTGCCCGAGCGTGCTGGGCAGCACCGGCCACGGGACTTCCACCCAGCCGAAGACATCGCCGCTGACCATGACGTTCCCGTAGGAAATCTCTTCCCAATACTCGGCGAAGGAGTCAACGCGAGTCTCGCCCGAGTTCTTCACTCGGTCGAAGTAGTGGTCCCAGATGTCGTTGGGATTGGGAAGCTGAAGAGAAGACGGCCCGCCGGGCACTGACTTGCTGGGGACGGCCAGCATGATCACGAACTTGCGTTGTTCGGCCGAGGCCGCCGTGGCCGCACAGAGTGCGATCGTCGCCGCCATCGAGAGCATCGCCGCCGTTATTCGAACAGCCGATGTGCAACGACGAGTCCCTACACTGTCACTCGTGTTCATGTCTGCGTCTCCCAAGACAAAATCCGGATGAATCCCTCCGGTGAGTTCGCAACCAAGCAAGGCGCAAAGGCTTGCCCTTCCCGCGTTAGCAGCCCGACAGATCTCCCCCTGTGGGTCCGAGGCAGCAGCAGCATACCCCAGGCTTGCTCGCCGCTTGAACTCCAGGCCGCGCCCGTGGTGCGATCGTCGTCGATCCGGCGCGGGGTATGCTTGTGGAGGCGCCACCTCCCTGCCGGTCGGCGGTGCTCACCCCGCCAAACCGCGCACCCCCGGTTTAATTAGTATACCCATGCCCAAGGGCGAGAACAACCGGAGCGCCACCTTCCGGCACACCGCAGGTGGGTTTGTGGCCGACACGGCCGCTCGTTGCGGTATAGGGCTCATCTATCTTTTATAGGCCCGTGGTGCGGGATGAATCCAACATGGTTGCCCCGATTTGGCGAATTGCGTCGAAAAATGCGGCACCGTGATTTGGGAACGCCGCGCATCCCCGTTTCCGCCGGCGCCTCGCCGTCGTTTTACTGAGTGGCGGCGGGCGCCGACGGAAGAACGGGACGGCGCGTGGAATGGGTTCCAAAATGGTCTTCGATGGTCTCTCGGCCGGCAACAGGCTGGCAGATCGCGGATCCCCGCCGTGCGTTCTCACTCCCCGCCGGATTGCTCTTCCAGCATCTTGCGGAGCTGCCCGTTTTCCCGCCGGGTGGCCTCCAAATCAAATAGGAGGTACTTGATTGACAACCTCAGGTAGTCGAGCGACTCCTGGAGGCAGTTCACCGTCCGCTTCAGCTTCTCGTGCCGCTCCTTGGTCTCGGCCGCCAACGCCTCCAGGCGGGTCCGATCCTCCTCCGGCATGTTCCCGATCTCCTTCAACAATTCGGCCAGTTTCCGTTGAAAGGTGTTCTCGTCCATGTCCCCCCCTCGACTCTCACGCGGACTTCTCGCTCACACAAGGCATACGCCGGCCCCGGCGTCGCTCCCATCGCTCTCTCCCCGGCCGATGCGGCGATGTGCAACCGCCGTGCCCGCCCACGCCGGCCCCGCTAGCGCCCCGCATTCGTCCGTAACCGCAGCGGCGCGGGCGGATTACGCGGATAAGCCGACGAAAGGACGCGTCCAATCGAGGGTGAGTTTGTGCGGAGACGTGGCATCGGGTAAACAACCGTGAGGCGGGCGCACAGCCCGTAGTGCTCACGTGTGTTGCGTCGGAGGAATGGTGAGACCCAGATCGGCGTCAATCCTTCGGCTCGAGGGCGAGCGGTTGATTACAGGACGCTCCGCCCGCGGATGCGCGGCGCCGACGACTGCTTCGCGGCGGCTCGCGTCCTTTGCGCTGATCGCCATGCTGTGTGCGGTCACGGCTGCTGCGTTTTGGCCGACGCTCGATAACCAATTCCTGAATTGGGACGACGACCGCAACTTCGTTGACAACGAGGACTTTCGTTCGCGGGGGTTGCCGCTGATTCGCTGGGCCTGGTCCACGTACCATCTGGGCGTCTGGCAACCGCTGAGTTGGTGTCTGCTGAGCCTTCAACACTCGCTGGGAGGCCTGGACCCCGCCATTTACCATGCCGCCAGTCTTCTCCTGCACATCGCCAGCGCCGTGGTGGTCTACTTCCTCATCATCGTCGTCCTCCGGAAGGCCGTTCCCGAGGTCGCCTTGCGATCACCGTTCGCCCTACGTCTCGCGGCCGCCGCGTCGAGTATGTTGTTCGCGGTTCACCCTCTGCGGGTGGAAGTCGTGGCTTGGATATCATGCCAGCCATACCTGCCGGCGACCCTCTTTTTCTTGTTGGCCGTGTTGTCCTACTTGCGAGGCTATCGGAACGAGCCAGGCCGGGAGGGCCTGCGTTGGCCCTGGTGGCTGTTGACTTTCGCGCTCTATGCACTGGCGGTGATGTCCAAACCGATCGCGGTGACGCTGCCGGGGGTGCTGTTGTTGTTGGACGCCTATCCGCTGCGGAGATTTGCCGGTCGCCCGCGGCGCCCAGTACGAGTGTTTCTGCTTGCCTTGATCGAGAAACTGCCGTTCTTCGCTGTGGGCCTGGTGGTGTCCCTGTGGGCGGCCGAGGCCAAGGATTTCAGTGAAACGAGGGCGCCGTTCGCGTTTGCCGCCTTTCCGGCCCGCCTAGCCCAGTCGTTTTATGCCTTGCTCTTTTACTTGTCGAAGACCATCGCGCCGCGCGAATTGATCGCATATTATGAGTTGCCGGCCGACATCAGCATCTGGGCGCGGCCTTATGCGGTGTATGGAGTGGCGGTCCTGGCGATCTCCGCGGCCCTCATCCTCCTGCGACGTCGTTGTCCGGGAGCGCTGGCTGCCTGGTCGGCCTATGTGTTGATCCTCCTCCCCAACCTCGGGCTGGTGCAAATCAGCCAGCAGATTGCCGCGGACCGGTACAGCTATCTTGCCATTGTGCCGCTGACGATCCTCCTGGCCGCGGGTTTGTTGATGTTGCTCGACCGCGCCCCGGTGGCATGCCTTTCATTGACATCGGCGCTGGGCGGCCGGCTGCCTCGCGCGACCTTATTGGCAATCCTCACCGTGGTTATCGTGGCTCTGGCTCTCACCAGCCGCCGCCAGACAAGGATGTGGCACGATTCAATCTCGCTCTGGAACGCGGTGTTGGCTGTCAATCCCGAGTGCGCCGTCGCCGAGTGCAACCTCGCCGTCGCTTTCATTGAACAGGGCCGCTACGCCGACGCGTCATCATGCCTCAGTCGAGCGATCAACCTCCAGCCGGATTTCGCCTTCGCCCACGCCAATTTCGGCACCTTGCTGCTCAACGCCGGCCGACACGAGGAGGCGGTCGCCGCCCTAAGAGAAGCCCTCGCCAAGGGGGGCGGTCTCGCCCCGCGGGATTTGGCCAGGATCCACGCGAGCTTGGGAGCGGCCTATGCCGCCATGCGCCGTGATGATCTGGCCTGGAAACACACCCGCGAAGCCTGGCGATTGGGCTTCAAACAGGCGGAGAAGATGATGGAGTACCTCCGGCGGTTTTCAGTGGAGCCCCAGGAAGGGGAGACCGCCTCCCCGGCAGGGCCGCGCCCGTAAACCGGCCCTCCATGCACGGCGAACGGCCCACGGCTCTCAGTCTGGGGCAATACGGCTAGAATGACCGGCATGCCGCGCCTTCAGAAAAATCCGGATGTTTTCCGGCCGTACATGCTCCTCACGTACGGTGCCATGCTGATCAACGCGTCCGGTTACCTGCGGGATGTGGAGTACCCCGGCCCCCTCACCGTCGTATTCGCCGCCGCCGCCTATCTTTTCTACTCAGCCGTCTATCTTTTGCCCGCCTTGCTGATATTGTGGGCGATTCAACGCCTGCTCCTGCGGCCGAAGGCCGGGGCAGCACAGGGGCGAGCACCGCGTTCACGGCTTGTGATCTTCTGCACCATTGCCCTGCTGTTGACGAGTTTCTTGCAGGTCCTGCTCTATGCCGACCGCTTCATCTACCGCCTTTACGAATTCCATCTGAATGGCTTCGTGTGGAACCTGGTATTCACCCGTGGCGGAATTGCGTCACTCGGAGGCGACGAAGCCACGACGATCTCGTTCGTGTTGATCGTGTTGGGGCTTGTCGGCGTTCAGGCCGCGTTGTTGGCTGTCAGCTTCGCCGTCAATCGGCTGCATCTCCCGTTCCCGATCACTGCTCGTCGAAGAGCGATGACCGCCGCCGCCGTTGCCTTGGTTCTCTTGGGCGTGTTTCAACAGTTGGCGTACGGGATGAGCCACATTCGGGCCTACACGCCGATCCTGGCGGCCTCGAACGCATTTCCCTTTTACGCCCCCATTACCTTCACGGGGTTGGCCGAGAAACTGGGGGTGGAAGTACAGCGAGGACCCTCGCTGAACGTGGACATCGGCTCCGCCCGCCTGGCGTATCCCTCTAAGCCGATCCAGTACGAACGCCCCGCCAGCCCGTACAACCTTGTGGTTCTCGTCGGAGAATCCCTCCGCTGGGACATGCTCGATCCCGAGATCATGCCGGCCACCTGGGAGCTGGCCCAGAAATCGCTTTGGTGCCGGCGGCACTACAGCGGGTCCAACGGCACCCGCATGGCCTTGTTCGCCATGTTTTACGGCTTGTACGGCCCGCAGTGGTTCTCGTTTCTGGCCGAGCGGCGCGGGCCGGTCATGATGGACGTGTTGCTGGACCAGGACTACCAGATGGAGCTTTTCACCAGCGCGGGGTTCTCCTATCCGGAGTTTGACAAGACGCTGTTCGTTCGCGTCGGTCCCGAACACATGCACGAACGAATCTGCCTGCCGCTCTGGCGGTGCGATCAACAACAGATCGGGGCGATGTTGGAGACAATTGGGCGGCACGATCCCTCCAAACCCTTCATGACCTTTATGTTCTTCGAGTCTCCGCACGCCAACTACCACTTCCCACCCGAAACGGTGGTTGCCACGCCCTATGCCCAGAACTTGAACTACGCCACCATGGACATCAAGAGAGACGCCCCGCTGATGAAGAACCGATACATCAACGCCTGCAATCACCTCGATACGCAGGTGAAGCGGGTGATCGAGTTCCTCCAGGAGCGGTCGCTGCTTGATTCGACGATCCTTCTCGTCACCGGCGACCACGGCGAGGAGTTCATGGAGAAGGGCCGCTGGGGGCACAACTCCACCTTCAGCGAGGAGCAGACGCTGGTACCGTTTGTGTTGTGGGTGCCGGGCAAGGCCCCGCGAGAACTGACCCGCATGACCAGCCATCTGGACCTGCCCGCGACGCTCATGCCTCTATTCGGCGTCACCAACCCGCCGGAGGACTACTCGTTCGGCTACGACATGTACGGCGACACCGCCCGCCAATTCACTATCGTCAGCGACTGGAGCCACGTCGGTTATATAGACGACCGATACAAGATCCGTTTCTCGCTCAAGTCCTACGGCTTTGCCCCACCCAGGGTGACGACCAAGAACGACGACCCGGTCGCCGACAGCGGCGCCGTTTTCGCCGCGTACCAGGACCGGCTGATCCAACTGCTGGCCAGTCTGAAGGCCTTCGGCGCCCCCCGCTCCGCCGGCGTTGGTCCCGGCGTGGGGGATTGATAGAATAAGCTTGGCGCCTGTTCCAATAGCCTTTGGGCCGATCACGGAGGCGGAGCGCGCAGCGCCGGGATTGGCCAGCCACGGAGCGGCGAAAGACCTTAGCCCATGGCGCAAGCCGTGGGGCGACGAATTGTGAATGGGAATCAGCCCCGCAGGGGGCGAAAGAGAACGCAGGATGCAGCTCTTTCGCCCTTCCAGGGCTTGGCATCAGCGGATCGCCGCTGGCTGCCGCTGATCAGAAGGGAGGCAATCCGATGGCCCGTACCAAGCGCTCGCGAGGCCGGCTGATGCTGCTAGTGGCAATTCCGGTGCTGTGCTTCCCGGCTTCTATCTTCGCGCAGGCGACGCCCACGAAAGGCATGCAATCGTCGGCAACGAGTCAGCCTTCCACGGCGGACCTGCAATCGCTGCGTGAAGAGAACCAAAGGCTTAGGCAAGAAGTGGAAGCCCTGAAAGCCTCTGTTGCCGAGTTGCAGAAGAAGACCGAGGCCGGTGGCGCTCTCAAGATCACTCCCGGCACGGCAATCGAGTACGGTTCCGTGCTCTTCGAGAAGGGGCGGAAGCAGCACTCGAAGAAGGTGCTATTCCGGAACACCTATAAGGCACCGCCTGTGGTGCTAGTCTGCGCATCTGGGAGCTCTGGCGACTGGGTTCTGGTCGCGAGCGAGAAGATCACCACAACGCAGGCCACGCTTTCCGTCCAGGGGAAGTTCAATTACGAGTGCCAGATTGGCTACTTAGTCGTCGGGGAAGCCGAGGCTATCGCGGCGCGCCCCACGCAACGGGAACCGCAGGTAAAGCCAGGGGAGCCGCCCAAAACGCAACCACCGAGCCCACCGCAGCGCATTACCTGGCAGCAGTATCGCCAAGACTGCGGAGTAAAAGCCCAAGAGGTCAACCAGGCAAAGACCGAGGAGGTGTTCAGAACCAAATACGAAGGGAAGGCCATTTCATGGGAAGGGACTGTTGTCAGCGTGAGGGAGGGCTTGTTCGGAGGCCCATACTCAGTACATGTGAAGATGGAGCCAAGCGAATCCTTGGGCTCGGATCTTACGCTCTCAGTCCCTGTTCGGTTCAAAGACACCGTTCTTTCGCTCAGGAAGGGCTCGATCCTGCGATTTGAGGGCTCTATCGTGCAACAAGGCGGAGTATTCCTTGACCATATGATCGATGTTTCCGGTCTGGAGAAGAAAAGGTGATCGCCTCTCAGGACCAGGGCTCGTCGGCGCCGGCTTGATAGGCTGTAGGCACAGAAACATGATGGGAGCGGAGGCAATGTTAGATGCAAGAACGGCGAGGGACGCAATCGTGGAGTGCTTTCAATCACATGCAACTTTGAGTATCGAGCAAGTACAGGAGTGGATCGAAAGACGATACGGGGGGAGGTGGAAAGACATTTCCACAACGCTGGCGGATCTCACGACGCCAGGGAATCAGACTTCGCCCTACAAGGACCACGAGAAGTGCCTTTGCCGTGTTGAACGGGGCGTCTACAGACCTGCTTGGCCTTCTTGAGCCGATAGTCTGGACTTCGAGGAGTTGGGAGGCGCCTTGCGCCTGCTGTTGACGCACTACGAGAAACTAGACAATGACATCCGAGCGGAACTTCCGTTGAAACGTATTTGGAGTGTTGCGTTGACTGAAGACGTGATCGACTCTTAACTGAGCATTGAGGCCACTAGTGACTCCGTACCCAGAAACGCCGACCCGCATCACCGACGACCGTCTGGCGGAGATCATCCGCCGGCTCGTTGTGGCTGTCTCTCCGCGGGCGATCTACCTGTTCGGTTCACATGTCTCCGGCACCCCCGGTCCGGATAGCGACATAGACCTGTACCTCACCCTGGAAGATGCCCGGCTTGATCTCGACGACTGCGATGAAGTTGCTTACGGTTGTTTGCGGGGCTTGTTTCTCCCTATCGAGCTTCACATTCAGGGCGTCCGTGAGTTTGAGCGCCGCAGCTCCGTGATCGGCGCCTTGGAGTATGACGTACGCTCCAAAGGAAGACTGCTTTATGCCGCCTGAACTCGATCTTGTGCGTGCGTGGTTGCGCAAAGCGCAGGAGGACCTTGAGTCCGCGCGGCTGCTGCTCGGACCAACGGAGCCGTTGTTGGACACCGGTTGCTTTCACTGTCAGCAGACGGTGGAGAAAGCAATGAAAGGCTACCTGCTAGCCCGAGGCGTGGTGACGCCCAAGGTCCATGCTCTGGGTCTGCTCTTCGACTTGGCCGAGCAGCAGGACGCCACGTTTGCCGGACTTCGCGGTGATTGCGAATGGTTGACTAGGTTCGCGGTAGAGACTCGCTACCCCTCGGGACGTGAGCCGACGCCGGAAAGGGCTCGCAAGGCCCTCCAAGGAGCGGAGCGTGCCATGTCATTTGTCCTGGATCGTCTGCCCCCGGAGGTTCGCCCCTGAGATGCCTGTTTCCTACGACACATTCGAACGCCTGAAAGACAAGGGCCTCGCGGCTTACAAGTCCGGCGACTATGCCGCGGCCAAGCCGTATCTGATGCAGGCGGCGGACGCGATCATCAAGATCGCCTCGCAGACCACCGAGGCCGAGCGACGGCGCCGCCGCAAGGCCATGGCCGCCGAGCTCATCGAGTTCGCCAAGCAATGCGACGAGCGGGCCGCGGCCAGGAAGGCCGGCCCTCGGGCGGCGGACAAGGAGGGCGACGACAACGGGGCCAAGGCCGCCGACTGGATCGTCCGCGAACGGCCCAGCACGCGATTCGACGACATCGCCGGCCTCGAAGAGGTCAAGCAGGAAATCCGGATGAAGATGATCTACCCGTTCAGCCATCCGGAGCTGGCGGTGAAGTATCGCATCGGGGCGGGCGGCGGCCTGCTCCTCTACGGCCCGCCGGGCACCGGCAAGACCATGATCGCCAAGGCCGTCGCCGCTGAGATCGACGCGACCATGTTCGTGATCTCGCCCGCCCAGGTGATGAGCAAGTGGGTCGGAGAGGCGGAGCAGAACATCCGCAAGCTCTTCCAGGCGGCCAAGGCCGAGCCGAGGGCGATCATCTTCATTGACGAGATCGAGGCGTTGGTGCCGTCGCGGCGGGACTCCTCAAGCAGCGTGATGACCCGCGTCGTGCCGCAGATCCTCCAGGAACTGGAGGGCTTCGACCGCAGCGCGAAGTCGGCGCCGTTGCTCTTCGTCGGGGCGACGAACGAGCCGTGGTCGCTGGACAACGCGATCATGCGGCCGGGACGGTTCGACTCGAAGGTGTACGTGCCGCTGCCGGACGAGCCGGCCCGGCATCGGTTGTTGGAAATATATCTCGGCGGACGCCCGCTGGCGGGGGATGTGGATTTCGCCGCGTTGGTCGGCTGCCTGGACGGCTACAGCGGGGCCGACGTGAAGGCCATCGCCGACCGGGCGGCGACGATTCCGTTCATGGAGGCGGTGGACGGGGCTCAGGCCCGGGCGATCACGATGAAGGACATCCTGGCGGTGATCGACGAAACCCCGCCCTCGGTCCACAAGAAGGACCTGGCGAAGTTCGAGGCGTTCGCCGCGGTGAATTGAGAAATTGAAAGGATGACGGCTATCGCATTTCGCGATTGCGTGCGGCGTATGCCGTCCTGATGTCGGGAGGCGATTCCGCAAGGGGCGCACTTGGTGTTCCCGTCGGCCACGGGGGGCCGACGCTACATCCAACCGTGAAGTGTTCTAAGGGATGAAATGGCGTGGCAGCGGCTGATAGTACAACGCTATGTCCGCTCTTGCCCCAGCGGGGCAAAGGACTGTAGCCACGGGTGGAGTCCGCCGCAGGCGGACGGAACCCGTGGATACGTTGTCGTTCATGACGTTTCCGCCCCGGAGGGGCGGCGGAAGTCTTTCGATGAAGAACCTGGCGAAACATCGGACCGGAGCTTTCCTCCGCCCCTGTCGGGGCGGGAAGACAAAGACACGCTCGTTTCCACGGGTTCCGCGTCGCGGGGCTTCGCCCCCTCGACGCTCCACCCGTGGCTACAATCCTCGGCCCCTCCGGGGCCGGCAAGGCAATAAGACTCAGCGTGAGACTGCTCATAGCGTTGTAGTGTTAGCCGGTACTACTAATCCGCAGGTTCTTCGCAGCACGCGAAGATTCTCCCGAACCGGCAACACCGGCTTCACAGAAGCCGGCTCTGTTTTGGTTGCGGCTTCGCCGCGCTGTGCCACACGCCAATGCCATTCGACGTTACGGCACTAAACCGTGATCCCGACCTCGTCGCCGTGCTCCTTCGCGCCGGCGACGTGTTCTCTTTTCGCGTGCGGCAGATCAGCGTGCCGCCGGCCTGCGCCGCCCTTGTGTGGGAGGCCGGGCCTCAGCCGCGCCTGGCCCGATCGGGCAGCATCGTCGAGTCCGAAGGCGTCCGCGAACTGCTATTCGCCCGAACCACTCCCTTCTTACTGCAATTCGCGGCAAAGGCCCTGCGATCAAGGGATGGGTACGAATTTGCCGCAACTGCCTATACGTCGGTTCAGATCATCGCCGAACGAACCGAGCTGCTCTCCTTCCGCAACGCCGTCATCCGCAGCGGCAGTCGCCTCCGCGCGGACGACTTGCAGCGATATTGCCAAGCCGCCGTGCAATCGGCGTTGCACGGCTTCGTCTCCACTAGCGACGCCGCAGCCCTCCTCTCGCCGACCGCGCTCGACGAGTTCGAGCCCATCCTCACGGAGCGATTCAAGCCCGTGGGCTTCGAGTCCGGCCTGATGCTGACCGGTGATGCTCGCCTGACACTGGAATCGCCCGACCACGCCAGGGCTCGCCAGGCCGAGCATGCCGCCGCCGCCCGTCGCAAACAACCAGAAACCGCCGAGCAAGTCCGCGCCGCCGCCAACGAGTCGCGGGCCAAACACCTGCAAGACCTTGCGGCGCTCTTGGAGCAGGCCCGCGGCCTGGCGACCAAGTCGAACACCAGCCTCATCGAAATCATCAAGACCTACGACCCCGCTCGACGCGGCGCCCTGTACGAGGGTCTCGTCGCCCTGGACCGCCGGGCGCAGCAAATGACGGCCGTCTTCGTCGCCGCCGGCAGCGAGATCATCGTTTTCGATCCTTCGTCGCCCAACGAGCCCAAGGCCCGTCTGGATTTGTCCTCGGCTGCGGGGCCGCTGCGGTCGCTTCGAGTCTCGCACGAGTCCGGCCGGGCTGTGCTGCTGGTCGGGGCGAGAAGCGGCGTACACGTCGTGGAGATCGGCGACAAGCCTGTACTGCAACGGACCTACCTGTTGACCGAGCCGCCGCCGCTTCGCCACGGCTTCAACGCCGCCGCGCTCGTTGGCGATCATCTCTTCGCAACGCATTCCGAGGCCGGCTTGGTGCGATGGGCGGTAACGGAGGCGGCCGGGCACGTGCAGTGCCTTGGTGATGTCACCAAAGGCGCCAAGACTGTTCGCGACGTCCAGGCCGACAAGTCCGGCCGCCTCTGGTTCAGCGTAGACCGCCGCGTTGTCTCGTGGGTTCCCGGTGCGGAGGCTGCCGCGACCGCCCTCGCCGCCCCGGCTCAGGTGGACGCCGTCATCCTGGCCGACAATCTGATCTACGCCGGGTTGGCCGACGGAACCGTCCTCTGCCGGCCGACGGACGGCCCAGGCGAGCCGGCGACCGTCCGCCGGTCGGATCGGCCCGTCCAGTCCCTCGCCTGGCTCGCCGGCGGCGGCGCCCCGCGGCTCTTGATCGCCGAAGGGCGGCCCCATCTGGACCTGCAAGTCATCGGTGACGCCTACCGCGTGGAGTACCGCTGCCGCTGGGATGTTCATTGGGGTTTCGCCGCCGAAGATTGGATCATCGGCGTCAGCGCCTCGCGAGACCAACTCATTATCTGGCGGATTGACCTCCCCGAGGAACCGGCGGCGATGATCTCCATCGGCCGCCTCTGCGGGCACTCCATCCAGGACGTGGCGATGGGAATCAAAGCCGGAAGCTGAATGACTCAATCTCGCCCGTCGCTACACCGTGATCTCGCAAAAGACGCTCGATTCATCCACTTCCTGGACAACGACCGACTGCACGTCGAAGCCCGAGGTCAGTGAGAGGAATTCGTCGCCGCCGATCGTGCGGGCGTGAAAGCCGTCCGAGCAGACGATCACGCCGTTGCCCGTGGCTTGCTCGTCAATCTTGCCGAGCAGTCCTTCGGCCGCCTGAAGCCGAAACCACTCCAGCCGATCCGGCCAGAACCTCGGCGAGTAACTCGACAAGAGCACGCGGCCGCCCCTCCGGCCGACGCGGATACTCTCGCTGATGACGGTACGCGGATCGACGTGAAAGGCGGACAGGCCGTTCTGGATGCACAATACGACGTCGAAGGTTCGATCGCGAAAAGCCAGGGCCAACGCATCCATCTGGAGAAACCGGCAAGCGGCTGTGCCGCCCGATAGCTCCCGGCCCATCAGCAGGCTCGCCGTGGAGGTGTCGATGCCTACCAGCAGTCGGGCCTTGCCGGCGAGACTGCCGATGAAGCGGCCGTAACCGCAGCCCAGTTCCAGCACCTCGTCCGACGGGCGAATTCGATCTGCAACAAACCTGAACTCGGCATCGAAGTATCGCCTGACCCGCGGCGGGGCGATCTCGTAGCACCTTCGCAGACGCTGCGCCGACAGTCGTTCGTCGTAATATCTGCTCATTCCTGCCCCCGGTCGCTCTGCCGTCTCGGCCGAGGCTGCCCCCAAAGGCTCGATGGCATTGTGGCACTAAGGCGCGCCCTTATTCCAGGGCTCCTCGCGAACACCGGCAAGGTGGTTGGCCCGCCGCGACCAGGCGAAGAGCAAGTCGCCCAGCCGGTTGATGTACACGAGCACGTGCGGCGAGGTCGGCGCATGAGCCGCAAGGGCCGCCACGCTTCGCTCCGCCCGCCGGCACACCGTTCGACAGACATGAAGCTGGCACGCCAACGGGCACCCTCCCGGCAGCACGAACACCCGCAGCGGCGGCAACCCCGCGCACGCCTCGTCGATCCACATCTCCAATACGGCGACCTCCTCGGCCGTCGGTTTCGGAATCTTGGCCTGGGCCTTCGAGCCGTCCGGCGTCGCAAGAACAGCCCCGATCACGAACAGCCGATGCTGCACCTCGAACAGCCGCTCGCGCAGGAGACGAGTCTCGGCATCGTCGGCGTCCGCCATGCCTGCCGCCCGCCCGATGTGGGCGTTCAACTCGTCGACCTGCCCATACGTCTCCACGCGCAGATCGTCCTTCCGCACGATGGTCCCGTCGAAAAGGCTCGTCTCGCCGCCGTCTCCTCTGCGGGTGTACAACTTGGCCATGTCTTCAGCTCCGATGTCGCGGAGGGCAAAGCATACCCTGCCGGGCTTGCGCCGTCAGCAGGTTGGCGGGGTCATCCGCCGACAAAAAAGGGCCCACGGCTGTTCGTCGTGGGCCCATGCAGCTAAGGCAATCTGCGGAGTCGTCGTTCGCCGGCGTCATTCATCCTCGTCGTCCTGGCCGGCGTCATCATCATCGTCATCTTGTTCGTCATCATCTTCGTCGTTGTCCTCGGCATCCTCGTCTTCTTCGTCGTCGTCCTCGTCAAAATCGCCAGCCCCGGCGGCCATCTGCTTGTCAATGGCTTCCTTAACCGCCTTGATCAATTTCGTGGGGATGACGATGTTGACTTGGGCGACCGGACCCACCATGGCGGAGGACATCGCAAGAGGGGCGTTGACCGTCGCCATATCAATCGGGAACTCCTCTTCCTCTCCGAGAGCCTTGGCCACGGCCTTGACCGCCTGGAGGACGTTGTCCACGGCAATGAACAGTTCAAAGCCGCGGGAGCCCGGCAGCAGGGCCGATAGCTCCTTGATGCTGGCTTCCTTGTCGAGGCTCTCGCCCGGCGACTTCAGGTGTTTGCAGGCCGCCTCGAACCGCTTCTTTCCGCCGCCGATGGTGAGCACGAAATGCTTATTGTCGACCGCGCCGAATCGCACCACCACTTCCTTGCCGACGACCTTCTGCAACAGGCCGACTTCGTCCGCCTCCATGTCAAGCATCTCGCCCAGGCCCTCCAACTTGACGGTGATCGTGTCCACCTTGATGCCATCGACGGTCTCGGCGTCGGCCGCGTGAACGATGTTCTGCTTCAGCTTGGCGATGTCGTCCTGCTTGATCGCCGGCTTGTCGTCTTCATCTTCGTCCTCCTCCTCGTCATCGTCGGCGTCTTCCTCCGCGTCTTTCTTCTTGTCCCCTTCCTTGGCCTTGCCTTCCGCAACCGTCCAGGCAGTCTTGTAAATCTTGCGCAGGCTCTCCACCGCCTCCTGGGGATCCTTGGGCTGCCACACCCAGCTCACGCCGAACATCCCGTCGGTTCCTTCGGGCAGCAAGCTCACGCACACCGCCGACGGGCCGTTTGATTTGGCGAGCTTGAGGAGTTCCGCATCCATGGCTTTGACGGCCTCCTCGTTGAGGCCTTTGGCCCCGGCCTGCTTCACCAGATCGGCCACCGCGCCTTGCCCGCCGAATTTCTTGGCATGCTCGCTGTACCCCCCGGTCGAGGCGATCGCGATTAGGTATTTTTCAACCGGCAACACGGCCAGCAGCGATTTGTCCGTGTTCTTCCCGTCCTTCATCAGCTTCTCAAGATCGCTGTCCTTGTACGGCACCACCAAGGCAAGCAGCGTCAAGCCGTTCTTATCGAGCTTCACCGACAGGTCGAAGGCCGAAGATTCCTCCAGCATCTTGATGAGGGTCTTGATATTCTTGCCCTCCGGATCGGTCGGGGCGGCGGCCATCTGCAGGAGGGGCTCCCACATCTGCTTTGTCGCCTCGACAATCGTCTTGATGGAAAGGCTGATGTAGAGATTGCCTTGTTCGAGAGCGGCCGCTCGGGCCTCGGCAAAGCCCACGGCCATGGTCTTCTTCGTCTTGGCGGCCTTGATCACGCAGTCCTGATTCTGGCCGACGATTACATATTTGCCCTTGGCCGCGGCGAATGCCGTCTGCCCCATGATGCTGATTCTGCTGACGCCCTCTTCTCCTTCGGCATCCTTCTTCCCCGCCTCGACAGCCTTGCGGTCCTTGGGCTTCTTATCCTCGTCGGCGGGCTTCTTGTCGCCCTCGGATTCCTCGTCATCCGCCGCGTCCTCCTCTTCCACGTCCTTCACTGCCAGGCTTTCAACCAGCGCCTTGGCATCCTTCACCGGCAAGAGCATGATGGCGGCCTGGCCGGGATTCATGCCGCTGCCGTATTTCTTGGCGTCCATGAGGACGATGCAAACCGGCTGGTCCATGTCCACCTTGTCGATCAGGTTGAGCATGCCTAAGGCCATCGGGGTCAGCGGGGTCGGATATTGCAGTCCGAGCAGTTCCTTGAATTCGACCGCCTTGTTGTCGAGGTCGGAGAGGGACTTGAGCACAACGAAGCCCCACGCGTCGTCGGGAATGAGCTGCAGAACGTCCTTGGGCCCCTCCCCGTGAACCGGGGCCGCGGGCAATAGCGTCATGAGCAAGGCAAACGCCAAGCAGCACGGAATGAAGGTTCTGCGAAACAACATGCTTAGACTCCTTAAGTGTTTTGAATCCCACGGCCTCAGGGTTGCCGGCCTTGATAAGACCGCCGTTTCGGAAGGATATACCGAGCGGATGGTCGGACCGTCAAGCTGACGCCCCTCATTTCGCGTCTCCACGCTTCTTTAGGTTTCTTTTACCACCCCGAGGCGGCCGCAGGGCGCTAGGGTGGACGGGCGCTGGATTCCGCCTTGGAAGTCACTCCAGTGCGTCCGCCGGCAGCGTCATAGTTCGCGACATCTCGCGGGTCATCTCCTGCAGCAGTCTCGCCGCTTCAACCGCATCCTTCACCCTGATGGCGAGATGGCCGCTGAGAGCCGTCGGATGCACAACGCAGGCCCAGCCCAGCATCGGCCCACTTCGGGCGCCGGCCGATTCGACCGCCGGCCTTGTCTGCGGACCGGGGGCGTCCGGTGGCCGGGGTGCCACCGCCCCCCCCATCGTCAGAGTGAGCTTGGTCAACATCGGCAGCACCGATAGAAAGCGGCCCAAATCGACAACAACAAGACCGTGCGGTTTGTCGGGCAGCAGGGACCTGATCTCCAACACGGATCGGTTGCTCTCGAGGCGATTGCCCTTGGCCTTCGCCCGAATCGCCTCCGGAACCAGGCCCGGCGGCGCGGACAACGAATACACCACGTGGTGCGGTCCGATGACCGCATCCTGGAGTATAAGCTCCGCGCCGTAGAGGCTTTCCATCTGGCGCCGCAAGGCCGGGTCGGCCTCCCGCGCGTTCATGGCCAGTTCAAAGTATTCCTGCCCATCAAGCATCCGGCGCTCAAGCTTCCCCGTGTGACCGCCGGCCAGGAACCCGGAGAAGGATTCCCCGGTGTTTTGCTGGATGAAGCGAAGCTGTTCAAGACCTTGTTGAGCATCGCGCACGCAATAGCCGCCGAAGAGCTGTGCCGGCAGCAGGTTGTTTTCCGGTGAAGTCACCAGGAAGTAGCTGCCGGTCGTCTGTCCGTAAAAGGCGATCGTCTTGTCTCGCAGTTCCTTGCGCAACGCCGGGGGGGAATTGGCGATGAGAATCTCGGAGTCGTACAGATGCTGAGTGAAACCGGCGGCGACCGAGGCTTCCGGCGGCGTCTGCCAATTGAACACGCCGAGCGCGTAGAACGGCCTGTCCGGCAGCGCGGCCCACAGATCGTCCTTGGATTGCGCGACCTGCCGGAGGTAGTTGGCGACTGATCCCTTGGGCGTGAATCTGTGATAGTGCCTCAGCCGAAACGCGCCTTCGCTTAGGGAAACACCGAGGCTGAGAGAATCCATCTGCTCGATGATTTGCCCGAAACCCGCCATGCCCCAGTCCAAAACCGATCTGCCCATCTCCAGCACTTGGGCGTCTTGCTCGACGACCATGCCCAGCTTCACCATGTTTGCGGCAAGCAGAGAGAGGAAGGCGATTCGTTCACGCCAGCCGCGCATGGGCAGATGCACAAAGAGATCGCTTCGGGCGTAGAGGGCCTTCTGTTCGTCGTCCAGGGCGTGAAACAAGGAGTCAGTCGCGGGGACGCTCGCCCGCAACATGCGCATCGCCTTGCGCCGGCCTCCCAGCAGGACGACGTCTTCTCGCCTGATCGCGTAGTATCGTCGGTCGCTCAAAGTGATTCGCTTGATGCCGCCGGCCTGTTGCTCGCCGTTGAGCGAGTCGTACCACCCCGCGTCCGCCGGCGAGAAGGCCAGCACTGCGGAACTGTCACTGAACTCTGTTTCCCCGACGAAACCGAAGTTGGGCTGAGTGAGAACGAAGACCACCGGCTGTGACCAATTCACGATCTCGGGACTCAGATCGAGCGCCTCCGCGACGGCGGACCAATCCGAGCCGCGGTAATCGCGGTCCTGGCTCTTGATCAACTCGTCCAGTTTCGCGCGGACCTGGTCCGGGTGGCGAACGGCGAGCACGCCGTATACGTCGGACGGGATCACCGTCAACGGATCGCCCGCCATGATCGGCGTCACCAGGCTCGTTGCGACGGCGGCAATCAGGCCGATCACCAGCTTGTGGTTCATCTTTGGAAGAATCTCCAGCCTTGGTTTGTCCATGATCACCCTGCGCGGCGAGATCAACGCCAAGAATCGCCCCCAACGGCCACGGGCTCGCCAGAACAGCGAGGAAGGCAGGGTCGAGCCATGCCGATGGATGCCCTCACATGGGGAACTCGCCTCACGACCGAAGGCTCGCGGGCCTGGGGCGGCGTCCGGCGAAAGCCACAAGGACCAAGACTCTAGCCACCCAGATCGGAAGAGCACACGTCTGAACTCCAGTCACTACCGGCGCCGGATC